>SXZC01000014.1 GCA_005788075.1 Actinomycetota bacterium | reverse complement strand
TCTTCGCCGACGAGCCCACGGGCAACCTCGACTCCGCGAGCGGGCAGGAGATCCTCGACCTGCTGCGCCGCGCGGTGGACGAGCGCGGGCGCACCGTGGTGATGGTCACGCACGACCCGCGCGCGGCCAGCGTGGCCGACCGGGTGGTGCTGCTTTCCGACGGACGCGTGGTGATGGACCGGTTGGGCATGGACGCCGACCAGGTGTACGACGCCGTGCGCACGCTCGACCCGGCGTGATCCGACTCATCCTCGCCGGGCTGCGCCAGCGCAAGCTGCGCGCGGGGCTCACCGCCATCGCGATCCTGCTCGGCGTCGCGATGGTGACCGGCACGCTGGTGCTCACCAGCCAGATCACCCGCGCGTTCGACGAGATCTTCCAGGCCGCCAACTCGGGCGTGGACGTGCGCGTGTCACCCCGCGTCGACTTCGAATCGGGCGGCCTTCGCAACGTGCCCACCCTGCCCGAGTCGATGGTGGCCACGGTGCAGGGCGTGGACGGCGTGAAGAAGGCCGCGCCCGAGCTCGCGGCGCTTGGCTCGCCGGTGGTGAACGGCGAGTACGTGCAGTCGACGGGCGCGCCGTCGTTCGTGTTCTCGCTCACGCCCGATCCCTTCCGGGCCACGCAGCTCGCCTCGGGCCAGTACCCGACGAAGGACGGCGAGGTGGCCGTGAACGAGGGGCTGGCCTCGTCGCAGGGCCTCTCGGTGGGCTCGAAGCTCGGCGTGGCCACGCGCACCGGCGTGAAGGACGTGACCCTCACGGGAACCGTCACCTTCGCCAACGTGTCGTCCATCGGCGGCACCACCATCGTCATCGCCACGAAGGACGACGTGCAGCGCTGGTTCGGGCTCGAGGGTCGCGTCAACTCCATCGCCGTGCAGGCGCAGCCGGGGGTGAACCCGGCGGCGCTGGCGCGGCGCATATCGGCCGAGCTCCCCAACGGCGTGGAGGTGCGCACGGGCCAGCAGGACGCCGCCGACCAGGCGAAGCAGACCACCGAGGCCATCAACACCTTCCTGCGGCCGGCGCTCCTGGCCTTCGGCGTGATCGCGCTGTTCGTGGGCGCCTTCATCATCTTCAATACGTTCACCATCACGGTCGCGCAGCGTCTCCGCGAGCTCGGGCTGCTGCGCACCATCGGGGCGAGCCGTCGGCAGGTGATGGCATCCGTGGTGGGCGAGGCCTTCGTCATCGGCCTGGTCGCCGGCGTGGTGGGCCTGGTCGCGGGCTACGGATTCGCAGCGCTGCTCGTATGGGTGTTCGACATCCTGCTGCCGGGCGGGATCCCCGTGGCATCCGCGCAGCTGTCGCTGGGAGTGGCGCTCACGGCCCTGCTCGTGGGCGTGGTGGTGAGCGTGGTGGCGGCGCTCATCCCCGCCGTGCGTGCCAGCCGCGTGCCGCCCGTGGCCGCGCTGCGCGAGGGGGCGGAGATCCCGCGCGGCCGGTTCTCGCGCTTCGCCCCGGTGGTGTCGGGGCTCATCGGCGTGGGTGGCATCGCGATCATCGTGCTGGCCCTGCAGTCGCAGGGCGCCGCCACGCAGCGCCTGCTCGTGATGGCGCTCGGATCGCTCCTGGTGTTCGTGGCGATGGGCGGGCTGCTGCGCTACCTGGTGCCATCGCTCGCGCGCATCATCGGCTGGCCGCTCGAGCGCACGCCGGGGGCATCGGGCAGCCTGGCCCGTCAGAACGCCACGCGCAATCCGGCGCGCACGGCGGCCACCGCCGCGGCGCTGATGATCGGCATTGGCCTGGTGGCGTTCGTGGCGGTGTTCGCGCAGGGGCTCAAGGCATCGGTCACCGGCGCCATCGACACCACGCTGCGCGGCGACCTCATCATCTCGGGCAAGAGCTTCCAGGCCATCCCGCAGGCGAGCGTGGCGGCGGTGAAGGCCGTGCCCGGGGTGTCCGACGTGGTGGCGGTGCTCACCGACCCTGCGCGCACCGAGACCGGCAGCCGCACCACGGTGTTCGGCCTTGATCCCGAGGCCGCCGCCCGCGGGCTGGCGTTCGAGTGGGTGAACGGTTCGAGCGATGACCTGCGCACGCTCGGTCCCGGCGAGGCGGTGGTCGAGAAGGCCTTCGCCGATGCCGTGGGCGCGAGCGTGGGCGAGCAGGTGCGCCTGCGCACAGGCGGCGGCGGCACCGGCTCCTACCGGGTGGCCGGAATCTTCCGCGATCGCATCCTCTTCGAGGACGGCGTGATCGTGTCGCAGGCTGGGTTCCGCCGCGCGTTCACCGCGCGTGACCCCATCTTCGTGCTCGCCGCCGTGGATCCCGGCAAGGATCCCGTGGCGGTGAAGGAGGCCGTGGCCACCGCCCTCACGCCGTTCCCGGTGGCGGAGGTGCGCACCAACGCCGAGTACCGCGACGAGATCAGCAGCCGCGTCGATTCGATCCTCTACCTGCTCTACGTGCTGCTGGCGATGAGCGTGGTCATCTCGCTGTTCGGCATCGTCAACACGCTGGTGCTGTCGATCACCGAGCGCACGCGCGAGATCGGCATGCTGCGCGCCATCGGCCTCACCCGCTCGCAGCTGCGGCGCATGGTGCGCTACGAGAGCGTCATCACATCCGGCATCGGCGGCGTGATCGGCATCATCCTCGGCGTGGTGCTGGCGTGGGTGTTCTCGCTCGGCCTCGAGGAGGAGGGCATCGTCTTCCAGATCCCGTGGCTGCAGCTGGTGGTGTTCCTCGTGGTGGCGATCCTCGCCGGGGTGCTGGCCGCCGTGCTGCCCGCCCGCCGCGCATCCAAGCTCGACCCGCTCGACGCCCTTCACTACGAGTGACCCGCCGCGCCCTGGCCCTGGCAGCCGCGACCCTGGCGTGCGCCACGGCGCTCGTCGGCGCGGGCTGCGGTGAGAGGAAGTCCGAGGCGGCCGCCCCGGCGGACGGCGCCCCGGCCGCGCGCCTGGTGGCCACCGCCGACCATGGCGCCGAGGTGCTGCTCGACGAGCGCGTGGCACCCGGGCGCAGCGTGATGGATGCCCTTCAGGGCGTCACCCCCGTGGAGACCTCCTACGGCGGCGGGTTCGTGTCGTCGATGCTCGGTCGGGGCTCCTCGTCGTCCCCGCCGGCCGACTGGTTCTTCTACGTCAATGGCTTCGAGTCGCCGGTGGGCGCGAGGGCGGCCGACCTGCAGGCCGGTGACGTGGCCTGGTGGGACCACCGCCCCTGGCAGGGCATGCAGAGCGTGCGGGGCGTGGTGGGGGCGTGGCCCGAGCCGTTCCTGCGCGGGGCCGGCGGGAGCCGGCCCACCGTGGCGGCCGACGCCCCGCTCGCGGGTGCCCTGCGCGCGGCCGGAGCGCGGGTG
>SXZC01000143.1 GCA_005788075.1 Actinomycetota bacterium | reverse complement strand
TCCTCGAAGCGCGACATGTGCACGCCCTTCTGGTCGGGGTCGAGGTCCACCACGCACTCCACGGTGGCGTCCATGTAGTGCTCGGAGCCGCCGAAGGCCAGGCGGATCGCCTTGGCCGAGCGCGACACGCCCGCGCGCGACAGCCCGATGCGGGTCGCCGGCGAGGTGTCCTGGAGATCCTCGGAGAACTCGAGGGGATGACTGGTCACGTGTGGTCCTGGTTCGTGGTCACGAGGGCAGCAGCTGCTGCAGCTCGCCGTCCTGGTAGAGCTCGGTGACGATGTCGCACCCGCCCACCAGCTTGCCGTCGATGAAGAGCTGCGGGATCGTGGGCCAGTCGGACCACCCCGACAGCACCATGCGCACCCGCGGGTCCTCGAGGATGTTCCTGGCGCCGTATTCGGTGCCCAGGTGGTCGAGGATCTGCACCACGCGCATCGAGAAGCCGCAGGCCGGCGCATCCGGCGTGCCCTTCATGTAGAGGAAGACGCGGTTGGCCGCGACCTCCGCCTGGATCTGCTCGAGGATCTGCTCCTCGGTCATGGTGCTGACGTCGCTGCTCATCATGCCTCCGGGGCCCGCGTCTTCAGCGCGAGCGCGTGGATCTGGCCGTCGTCGATGCGCGCCTGGACGGCGGCGTATACGGCCTTGTGCTGGTCGATTCGGCTCATGCCCTCGAACTGCGGTGCCACGACCATGGCCGACAGGTGGTCGCCGCCGCCGTGGTCCTGCACCTCCACCTGCGCCCCGGGGAGCGCGGCTTCGATCATCGAACGGATCTCGTCGAGGTCTGCCATGCGCGGGAGGATAGGGGGTCAGGCGTCGCGGAGCGCGATCATCAGGGCATCGGGGTCGGAAACCGGTGCCCTGCATGCGAACCCGCTGCAGGCATAGGCGCTGGGTGCGCCGTCCACGAGGGCCCTGTCGGCGAGAAGGGGGGCGGCCGCCACCGCCCGCGCATCGGAGGGATCGCCGGCGGCGATCACGGCATAGGGACCGGCCGCGGAGCGCGCCGCATCCACGAGCGCGGCGGTGCGGGCGTCGTCGAGCCCGCCTGCCACCGCCACCTCAACCGGTCGGCTGGCGAGCAGGTCGGCGGCGGCGAGCGCCCGTGCGAAGGCCTGTGGCCACTTCCGCGCCTGCGCGGCCACGAGCCCCACGGCACCGATCGCCGCCTCGCGCTGGCGCTCGTCGCCCGTGAGCAGGTGCAGGCGCGCGAGCACCCAGGCGGCCTGGCCGTTGCCCGACGGCGACGGGTGGTCCTCGAGGTCGCGGGTGCGGGCGATGAGCGGCGGTGCGTCGGTGCCCGACATGAAGAAGCCGGCGCCCGCGGGATCGGCGAAGAGGTCGAGCATGGCGTCGGCCAGCCGGCGGGCCGCCTCGAGCCACTCCGGGTCGAAGTCGGCGGCATAGAGGGCCAGCAGCCCGTCGGCCATGTCCGCATGGTCCTCGAGGGTTCCGAGGTGGCGGGCGCGCCCGTCGGCGTGCACGCGCATGAGCCGGCCGTCCACCACCATCTCGTCGAGCACGAAGCGCGCGGCCGCGCGCGCGGCCTGCACCCAGTCGTCGCGCCGCATGCCCATGCCGGCCTCGGCGAGGGCGCCGATCGCGAGGCCGTTCCACGAGGCGATCACCTTGTCGTCGCGCGCGGGCGCGGGCCGCAGCGCGCGTGCCTCGTAGAGCGCTTCGAGCGCCGACGGCGGCACCGCCACCCCGGGCGCCACCACGCGGAGGATGTTGCGCCCCTCGAAGTTGCCCCGGTCGGTCACGCCGAAGCGGGCGACAACCGAATCCGACTCCGCGGCGCCGAGCACCTGCAGGATCTCCTCGGGCGTCCACGTGAAGAAGGCGCCCTCGCCGCCGGGCGAGTCGGCGTCCTGCGCGGCGGCGAACGCGCCGCCATCCACCCGCATCTCGCGCAGCAGGTACCCGGCAATGCGCGCCGCCACCTCACCGTGGTGCTCGTCGCCCGTCAGGCGCATGGCCAGCGCGTAGTCGCGCAGCAGCAGGGCGTTGTCGTAGAGCATCTTCTCGAAGTGCGGCACGAGCCAGATGTCGTCCACGGAGTAGCGGTGGAAGCCGCCACCCACCTGGTCGAACACCCCACCCGCGGCCATGGCGTCGAGCGTTCCGGTGGCCATGGCCAGCGCCGCGCCTCCGGCGTCGCGTCCGGCCCAGTGCCGGCGCAGCAGCAGGTCGATCGCCACCGACGGCGGGAACTTCGGCGCGCCGCCGAAGCCTCCGTGCTCGTCGTCGTAGAGATCGGCCAGCACCCGCACGGCCTCGGCCAGGGCGTCCTCGGCGGGCGGCGGCGCGATCACCTCCACTGCGGACTGCTGGCGGATGCCGTCGGCGAGCGACTCGGCCTGCCGCATCACCTGATCGCGTCGCTCGCGCCACGCCTCGGCCACGCCCTCGAGCACCTGGGTGAACGACGGCATGCCCTGGCGCGGCTGAGGCGGGAAGTACGTGCCCGCCCAGAACGGCTCGCCGCCCGGCGTGAGGAAGACGGTCATCGGCCAGCCGCCGTGGCCGGCCATCGCGATGGTGGCCTGCATGTAGAGCGCGTCGACGTCCGGCAGCTCCTCGCGGTCCACCTTCACGCACGTGAAGAGATCGTTCATCAGCCGCGCGGTGCCGTCGTCCTCGAACGACTCGTGCGCCATCACGTGGCACCAGTGGCACGACGAGTAGCCCACCGACAGCAGCACCGGCACGTCGCGCTCGCGGGCGTCGGCGAAGGCCCCGGGCCCCCATGGCCACCAGTGCACGGGGTTGTCCGCGTGCTGCCTCAGGTACAGCGAGGCCTCGTTGGCGAGTCGGTTCGTTCCCGGCATGCGGGCGATGGTCGCACCGCCCGGCGACCCCGCGCCCGCGATCGGCGCCCCGGGCCGGCGGCGGGTTGGATGCGGCGGTGGCGCGTGGGGTCGTGCCGACGCTGCACTAGCGTTGCCCCCGTGCACGACCCCTTCGCAGATGCAGCGGGATCCACCCCGCCCCGCGGCGACTCCGCCCGGTGGCGGCAGGTCGCGCTGCTCGCCGTGGCCGCATCGCTCGGCGACCGCTCGGCCCGCCCACGCCTGGCCGC
>SXZC01000142.1 GCA_005788075.1 Actinomycetota bacterium | reverse complement strand
GGCGGCGCGCACGGCCGGGGTGGCCGACCTGGCCCAGGGCGTCACCCGCGAGGAGGCCGAGCAGGCGCTGGTGGATGCACTGCTGGGCGCCGCGGGCCGGGGTGGAGCGCCCTAGCCCCCCAGCGCGGCCAGCCGCACGCCGTTCCCGACCTGCCACTAGGCCCGGGCATCGATCAGCGGTACTTCGTACTGGCGCAGGGCCTCGTCGGGCGTGATGAGCACGAGCCCCTCGGTCAGTGCCTGTGCCACCAGCATGCGATCGAACGGATCGCGATGGTGCATGGGCAGGGCGGCCGCCGCCACGGCATGCCGAAGGCGCACGGGAAGGTCGTACATGAGCCCGGCCTCGACGCATTCGGGCACCGCGCCGTCCAGGCGCAGCTTGTCCGACGCCCGCTTCATCTCGATCTCCCACGCCGACGCCACGCTCACGTACGCCTCCGTGGAGGGGTCTTCGATGACGTCTGCGGCGGCGGGGCCAAGGCGGTGGTCGTCGGCGAACCACCAGATGAGGGCGGCGCTGTCAATGAGCACCCTCATGCCCGCCACCTCACAGCGCGCCCTCGTAGAAGAGGCGCTCCAGCTCGGGGTCGGGGTCCCAGCAGTCCTCGCTCATCCAGACCCTCCCCTTGAGCATGCCGCGTGCCCGACATCGTGGATTGTCGTCGGCAAACGGGACGATCCTCGCCACGGGCGTGCCGTTGTTCTCGACCACCACGTCGTCGCCATCCTGCGCCTGCCGGACCAGGCGCGAGAAGTGGGTCTTCGCCTCGTGCATTCCCACCGTGACCCTGGCCATCCCCACCCCCATGATGGACTAAGCGGACTAATCAGCCCTGCGGAGGCTGGCACCGCGACCGCGCGCGGCAGGATGGCCGACGCGGGCGGCTAATTTCGACGTGATGAGCACCCCGTCCCGACGCCGGCCGCCCCAGCGCCGCCGCCCCGCATCGACGCGCGTCAAGCAGAACCGCGTGCTGGCGCTTCTCTGCGTGGTGGCAGTGGGCGGACTCGTGGCCGTGGTGGCGTCCGGCACCGGGTCGGACCCAACGGTCACCACGGCCAACGCCGAGGGCACTGCCGCATCGGGCGCGGGTGCGCCGCCGGCAGATGCCGCGCGTTCCGCCGACGCCCCGGGCAGCAGCCAGGCAGAGCAGCAGGTGGCGGCCACCACCGCGGCGTCGACCACCCAGGGCACGCCCGCGCCGGGAGCCTCGGGCGTATCGGTGGCCGCCGTGGGCGACACCGTTATGGGCACGCCGGAGTTCGGCCTGCCCCCCGCCGGAGGATCCACCCTGTTCAACGCCGTGAAGCCCCTGCTCAAGGGCGACGTGGTGTTCGGCAACCTGGAGTCCGCGCTGGCCACCGGGCCCAGCGCCAAGTGCGGCAGCGGCAGCGGCGGCAGTTGCTACGCCTTCGCGAGCCCGCCGTCGTACGCCCGCAACCTCAAGAACGCGGGCTTCACGGTGATGAGCATCGCCAACAACCACTCGAACGACTGGGGCCCGGCGGGAATCCGCTCAACGGTGCGCGCGCTCGACGCCGTGGGAATCCTCCACGCCGGCAGGCCCGGTGAGATCGCCGTGCAGACGCTCCCCAATGGCACCAAGGTGGCCGTGGTGGGCCTCGCGCCGTATGCGTGGAGCCAGAACTCCCTCGACATCCCGGGTGCGCAGAGGCTGGTGCGCAAGGCCGCCGGCATGGCCCCGATCGTGATCGCGAGCTTCCATGGCGGCGCGGAGGGCACCTCGTACCGCAACGTGCCGCAGGGCGCGGAGACCTACCTGGGCGAGCCCCGCGGGGAGACCCGGCGCCTCGCCCGCGGCCTGGTTGACGCCGGCGCCGACCTGGTGCTCGGGCACGGCCCCCATGTGATGCGCGGCATGGAGTTCCGGAATGGCCGGCTCATCGCCTACAGCCTCGGCAACTTCCTGGGCTACAAGGTGTTCGGCACGTCGTCCTACTCCGGACAGAGCGGGGTGCTGAAGGTGACCATGGCGCCCGACGGGCGCTTCGAGTCGGGATCCCTCGCCCCGGTACGCCTCTCCGGCGACGGCATTCCCTCGCCGGGCGGCTCGAGCATCCGCGACGTCGCGGCGCTCTCGCGCGCCGACTTCGGGAAGTCCGCCGCCAGGGTTTCGGCCAGCGGCGCCATCACCCCGCCCTAGGCCAGCGCGCCGTCCAGCGGGCCGCCCACCGCGGGGGTGAGGCCTTCCACGCGCGCCACGAGCACCGCGGGGCCGTGCTCGGCCCGGCCCAGCAGGTCGGCGATGGCGGTCGGCAGTTCGGCAGGGTCGTCCACCGCATGGGCGTCGGCTCCGAAGCCCCGGCAGATCCCCGCGATGTCCAGTGGCGGGTCGGTCACGGCGAGTCCGGGCCAGCCACCCCGCTGCACGCCGGTGAGCCCCTCCATGCCGGCGCGCAGGATCTCGTAGCCGGAGTTGTCGGCCACCACGAGGGCCAGGCGACAGCGCTCGTGCGCAGCGGTCCAGAGGGCATGCACCCCGAACATCAGCGACCCGTCGCCCTGAGCGCAGACCACCCGGCGCGTGGGGTCGGCGATGGCCGCCCCCACCGCGGCCGGCAGCCCCCAGCCCAGCGCGCTGCCGCGGTGCCACATGCACGAACCCACGTCGCGATCGCCGAGCGCCACGCGCAGGTCGCGGGTGGAGGTGATGCCCTCATCCACGACCAGGTCGGCCAGCGCCACCCCTTCGCCCAGGGCCGCGGAGAGTGCCGCGGGCGTGATGACCTCGGCCCCATCGGCGCGGGCATGCAGCTCGGCCCGGGCATTGGCGCGCGCCACCTCGTGCGCGGTGGCCAGCGCCGCCCGGCGCGCGGCAGCGGCATTGGCGCTGCTCCCCGTGGGAGCAGCGCGGTCGTCATCCCCGTCGCCGAGCAACGTGGCAATGCCCCGCAGGGCGTCGTCAGGTTCGGCCACGATCCCCACCTCAGGGGTGATCATGCGCCCGATCTCGTCCGGATCGACGTCCACGTGGATGAGCCGTGCGTCGTCGGGCATCGGCGACCCGGGGCTCCACCCGAACAATCGGAACACCGGCATTCCCACGGCGAGCACCACGTCGTGGCCTGCCAGGGCCTGGCGGATCGGCGCGGCGGCGCGCGGCATGGGACCGGCCCACGCGGGGTCGTCGGTGTCCAGGGGCATCTGCGCGGCGAAGGGCTCGCCCATCACCGGGGCCCCGAGGAGCTCGGCGAGGTGCGACAGCTCGCCATGCGCGTCGCCATGCCCCACGCCATCCCCGGCGAGTATCACCGGTGACGCCGCGCCCGCCAGCAGCGCCGCGGCGCGCGCGAGGTCGGCCGCTGCCGGCGGGTCGAGGCGGCGCGGG
>SXZC01000141.1 GCA_005788075.1 Actinomycetota bacterium | reverse complement strand
CACTCGCTGGCACTGCCCGCCGGACAGCGTGCCCAACGGCTGGTCGGCGAGGTCGGTGATGCCCATGGCCGCCATGGCGTCGTCCACCATCGCCTGGTCGTCGGCGCGCAGGCGGCCGGTGAGCCCGCGGGCGGGCCAGCGGCCCATGCACACCACGTCGCGAGAACGAATGGGCAGCAGGAACCCCTGCTCATGGCTCTGCGAGAGATACGACACGCCGGGCCGGCCGGCGGCGCCCTGCTTCCCCACCTCGGCCGTGCCCGCCACCGGGGAGATCAGCCCCGCCAGCGTCTTGAGCAGCGTGCTCTTGCCCGAACCGTTGGTGCCGATGACGGCCAGCCACTGCCCGGGCCCGAGCGTGAGGTTGATGCCCTTCACCACGGCGTGACCGCCGTATCCCACCGAGAGATCGCGGCATGCGATGGCGGCGCTCATGCAGCGTGCTCCGGGTGCGGGCGACGCGACGGCACGAGCGCCTGCACGATGGCGACGATGAAGAAGATGACCACGGCGGTGAGCACGACCGATGCGCCGGCGGCGAGGTCGAAGTGCCACGAGAGCAGCAGGCCCAGGTAGGTGCTCACGATGCCGATGATCGCGGCAACGACCATCATCGAGCCCAGCCGCCGGGTGAGCAGCGCGGCGGCGCCCGCGGGAGCCAGCAGCATGCCAAACACCAGCAGCGCCCCCACCACCACGAACGACGCCACCACGGTGATGGCGATCATGCCGAGCAGCACAGCCTCGATGAGCCCCACCCGGTAGCCCGCCACGCGGGCCTGGTCGGGGTCCATCGCCATCAGCAGCATGGGACGACGCAGCAGCCAGGCGAGCGCCACGACGACCACCGCCACGCCCGCCTGCCAGGCGATCTGCGTCCACGTGACGCCCAGCACCTCGCCGAAGAGGATGTCCGTGAGGCTGCCCGCGAAGTCATCGGATCGCGAGATGATCACCACCCCGAGCGCCAGCATGCCGACGAACAGCAGGCCGATGGCGACGTCGGACGACAGGCGCGTGCGGCGGCTGATCGCGGCGACGCCCCCCATCATCACCGCAGCTCCCGCGAGCGCGCCGATCACCGAGGGGATTCCGATGAGCAGCGCCGCGGCGATTCCGGGCAGCACGCCGTGCGCGAGGGCGTCGCCCAGGAACGCCATGCCGCGCAGCACCGTGATGGTGCCCACCACGGCCGTGGCGATGGCGATGACGATGCCGGCCACCAGCGCGCGCTGCATGAAGGCGCTCTGCACGAATGGGTCCCACAGGACGTCCAGCGGATCAGCCCCCGGTGTTCGCGAGCGCCGATGAGATGCGGCGCGCGAGCTCCTGGATATACGTGGCGTACGTGCCGTCCGCCGGAACGGCCTCGGTGCCCAGCTCCACGAGCGTCGCGCCCGTCTGGTCGACGATCGCGTCGGCCACGGCGTTGGGCAGGCCGGTCTCGGTGAACACCACCCGCACCCCGGCCTTCTCCATGGCGTCCTCGAGTTCCTTCAGGTGGGCCGCCGACACCTGCCCCTGCGACGACAGCGACGGCGTCACCGCCCCCACGACGCCGAGGTCGTAGCGGTCGGCGAGGTACCCGAGCGACTCGTGCCCGGTCACGAGGTTGCGGGCGCTCTTGGGGATCTTCGCGAAGTCGGCGGCGATGCGGGCGTCGATGTCCTTGACCGCAGTGGCCGCGCGGGATGCCTGGGCCGAGATGTCGGCACCCGTCGCCTTCCTCACCGCGGCGGGAAGCGCCGCGAGCACCCTGCGCACCTGCGCGGGGTCGGTCCAGAAGTGGGGATCGCCGGCGCCGTGGTCGTGCGACTCCTCGCCCTCATGGCCGTGGTCGTCCTCCCCGGCGTGCGCGTCCTTTCCCGCCACCGCGCGCACCGCGATGTGGTCGGTCGCCGTGAACACCGGCACGCCATCCGCGCGCGCCTGCTGCACGGCCTCCTCGAGCCCCTGCTCCAGGCCCAGGCCGTTCTGCACGATCATGTCGGCCGACTGCAGGGCGGCCACGTCCTTCGCCGACGGCCTCCACTCGTGGGGATCGCTGCCGTTGGGCATCACGACCTCCACCCTCGCCGCATCGCCCACCGCGTCGCGCACGATCGCCCCGAGCAGGGGCGTGGTCACCGCGATCGCCGGAGCGTCCGGCGGCACGGTGGTGCCGGAATTCGCCGCCGTGGTGCCGCCCGCGCCGGACCCGCCGCAGGCGGAGAGCACCAGCGGGATGGCGGCCAGGAGCACGACGAGTAGTGCTGCGAGAAAGGAGTGGTTCCGAGGGCGGAGGCGTGTCATGCTCCCACCCTACACTAAATGAGAATGGTTCTCACCCTCAGGTTCACTCGACGGTCGGGGGCCCTTCGGGGTCCCACCTGCGCAGGATCTCCTCGCGCCGGCGCCGGCGCTCGGCCTCCTCGCTCCACTCCTCCTCGGACGGCCGGTAGGGCGACGGGTGGGCGTCTCCCCAGAATGCGCCCTTACCCGGCAGGCCGAGGAGCGCCGCGAAGATGTCGTCCTCCTCCATCCCGGGCGCCGCGAGCGAGCGGAACACCATGTCGGGATCCGGGCCGATGCGGCCGTCGGGGTCCTGCGCGGCGCCCTCGTCAGGGCCGTTCGGCGGGATGTCCTCGTCGCGCCCCGGGGAGGCCATCAGCCCTCTGCCCCGGCGGCCACGGCCTCCTCGCCGAGCTCCGCGCGCAGCACCGCGAGGCGGTCGCGCAGGTCGGCCGCCTGCTCGAAGCGCAGCTCCTCGGCCGCGGCCATCATCTCCTGCTCCACCTCCACCATCACGCGACGGATCTCGTCGGGCGTGGCACCCACGGGCACCGCGTGCTCCTTCTTCGTGCGCTTGCGGCCGCCACCGCCCTTCAGGCCGAGGAACTCCACGATGTCCGACACGCCCTTGCTGATGCTCGCGGGCGTGATGCCGTGCTCCTCGTTGTGGGCCCGCTGGATCTCGCGGCGGCGGGCGGTCTCGCCCATCGCCACGCGCATGGCCTCGGTCTCGCGGTCGGCGTACATGAGCACCCGGCCGTTCACGT
>SXZC01000140.1 GCA_005788075.1 Actinomycetota bacterium | reverse complement strand
TCACCGGCGTGCCGTCGAGCAAGGGCAGCCTGTGACGGCAGGCGGGTCCGGGCCCTCGGTGGCCCTCCTCGACTACGAGATGAGCAACCTCCGCAGCGCGGGGAAGGCCCTCGAGCGCCTTGGCGCCCGGGTGCGCGTGGCCGCGCGACCGGCTGACGCCCAGGGCGTCGACGCCCTCGTGCTGCCCGGCGTGGGGCGCTTCGGCGCGGCGATGGAGCGGCTCGAGGCCCATGGGTTCACCGGCATGCTGCGCGACGCCGCATCCGCGGGAACGCCCGTGCTCGGCATCTGCCTCGGGCTGCAGTTGCTGTTCGACGAGAGCGAGGAGAGCCCGGGCGTGCCGGGGCTCGGGCTCATCCCCGGTGGCGTGCGCCGCCTGCGCACCGAACTGAAGGTGCCGCACATCGGGTGGAGCGAGGTCGATTGGCGCGCGGACGCCGTGTTTGCCCCGGCGGACGGCGGGCCCTCGGACCGCACCTATTACTTCGTGCACTCGTACGCGTGCGACCCGGCTGAGGCCGACGACGTGCTCGGCACCGCTGAGCACGGCGCGCCCTTCGTGGCGGCCGCGGGCCGGGGGTCGGTGGCGGGCGTGCAGTTCCACCCCGAGAAGTCGAGCAGCGCAGGGCTGGCCCTGCTGGGTCGGTGGCTGGAGGGCGTCGCGGTGCGCGAGGGGGCCATCGCATGATCGAGCTCTACCCGGCGATCGACCTGCGCGACGGCATGGCGGTGCGACTCGTGCAGGGCGACTTCGAGCGCTCCACGGTGTTCAACGAGGACCCGGTGGCCCAGGCGCAGGACTTCGCGAGGGAAGGCGCCACGAACCTGCACGTGGTTGACCTTGACGGCGCGCTGCAGGGCAACCCCATGCACGCGCCGATCATCGCGCAGCTGGCCGCCACGTTCCCCGGCACGGTGCAGCTGGGCGGCGGCCTGCGCGACAAGCCGGCCGTGGAGACGGCCATCGCCACGGGAGTGGATCGCGTGGTGGTGGGCACGGCGGTGATCGAGGACGAGGAGTTCCTCGCATGGGCAACGACCCGGCTCGGGGACCGGCTCGTCGTGGCGCTCGACGCCCGTGATGGCCGCGTGGCCACGCATGGGTGGACGCAGGTGTCCGACCGCACCGCGGTGGATGTGGCCGCCGAGCTGGTGCGCACGGGGGTGAGGCACCTGCTCTACACGGACATCGGGCGCGACGGCACGCTGGGCGGCCCGAACCTCGAGGCCCTGCGCAAGCTCTCGCACGCGGCACCGCCCCTGACGATCCTCGCGTCGGGGGGCATATCGTCGCTCGACGACCTCATGGCGCTGGCCGCGCTGGATCTCCCCAACATCCGGGGGGTGATCGTCGGCCGTGCGCTGTACGAGGGAAGGTTCACGGTGGCCGAGGCCATCGCGACGCTGGCGGCGGCGCGCGCATGATCAGGGTGATCCCCTGCCTGGACGTCGACAGGGGTCGCGTCGTGAAGGGGGTCAACTTCGTGGACATCCGCGATGCGGGTGACCCCGTGGAGCTCGCCGCCCGCTACGACGCCGAGGGCGCCGACGAGCTGGTGGTCCTCGACATCACGGCCACGCACGAGGAGCGCGACACGATCATCCACCTCGTCGAGCGCACCGCCGAGGAGGTGTTCATCCCCTTCACGATCGGCGGCGGGCTACGCACGGAAGAGGACATCCGCGGGGTGCTCGCGGCCGGCGCCGACAAGGTGTCGCTCAACTCGGCCGCCGTGCGCGACCCCGATCTCGTCGAGCGCGCGGCGCTGAGGTTCGGCGACCAGTGCATCGTCGTGGCCAGCGACGCCAAGCGCAGGGCAGATGGATCGGGCTGGGAGGTCTACCTCGCCGGGGGGCGGCAGGAGACCGGAATCGAGGCCGTGGCCTGGGCAGCGGAGGCGGCGCGCCGGGGGGCGGGTGAGCTGCTGGTCACGAGCATGGACCGCGATGGCACACAGGTGGGGTTCGACACCGAGCTGCTCGCCGCCATCGCCGACGCCGCCCCGGTGCCGGTGATCGCCTCGGGTGGCGCGGGGAACCTCGACCACTTCGCGGAGGCGGTCACCGTGGGGCACGCCGACGCGGTGCTCGCGGCATCGGTGTTCCATGACGGGGTGTATACGGTTGGCGAGGTGAAGGCAGCGATGGCGCGCGACGGCGTGCCCGTGAGGAGGTAGAGCGATGTCGCGACGGGCCGTGAGGACCGAGGAGGCGCCAGCCCCGGTGGCGGGCGCTCCGTACAGCCAGGCCATCGCGGCGTCCGGAGGCGAGCTCGTGTGGGTGTCCGGGCAGGTTCCGCTCACGCCGGCGGGAGACCTCGCAGCGGCGGACGTGGCGGGCCAGACGCGCCAGTGCCTGGCCAACGTCGCAGCCATCGTGCGGGCTGCTGGCGGCACCATGGACGACGTGGTCAAGACGACCGTGTTCATGACTGACCTCGGGGAGTTCGGCGCGATGAACGAGGTCTACGCGGAGGCCTTCGGGGCGGTCCCCCCGGCCCGCGCCACGATCGGCGTGGCGGCGCTTCCCGCGGGGGCCTCGGTGGAGATCGAGGCCGTGGCCGTGATCGGGGCTACTCGGTGAAGTACCGGCGCTCGATCAGCACCTCGACTGCCATGCGGTCGAGGTAGACCGGGGAGTCGCTGATGGGGCGCTCGGCATTTGCCGGATCCTCGGCCCACGCGCGCACCTCGCGCTGGATGCGGTCGGATGCCGACTGCAGCTCGTCGAGCGAGCAGGGCTCCCAGCGGGCGATGGCCTCGGCAAGCCCCTCGAGGGCGATGGGCGCCGAGGCGTCGAGGTTGCGGGCGACGTGATCTCCCATGGCGACGATGCTATCGCGGTAGGCGCGTGGGCCGAGGCTGATCCGGTGCTCTCGCGCATCACATGGCCCGACGACTCGCCCCGCGTGTGCCTGGTGGGCGGGGCGGTGCGCGACGCCCTCCTCGGCGTGACCCACGGGCCCGACATCGACCTGGTCGTGGAGGGCGACGCCATCGCGCTCGCCACGGTGGTGGGCCACGACCTCGGCGGGCGCGTGATCGGCCATGCCCGGTTCGGCACGGCGCGCATCGAGCTCGCCCACGGGCGGCACCTCGACATGGTCACCGCGCGCCGGGAGAGCTATGCGCAGCCGGGCGCCCTGCCGGACGTGGAGCCCGGGGACCTGGCCGACGACCTGGCCCGGCGTGACTTCACGGTGAACGCCATCGCCTACGTGCTGCACGGGGACGGGCGGGGCGGCATCATCGATCCCCACGACGGGCGCGCGGACATCGCGGCCGAGCGCATCCGCACGTTGCGCCTGGGCGCTTTCCGTGAGGACCCCAGCCGGGTGGTGCGCGCGCTCCGCTATGCCGCGAGGCTGGGATTCCGCATGGAGGAGGGCACGGAGGCCGAGGCGCGTGAGTCGGCCCCGCAGACCTCGCTCGAGAGCAGCCGCGTGGCCGACGAGGCGGCCCGGCTGCTGGCCGAGGGCTCGGCGCCGGTGGCGCTCGCGATGGCCGATGCGCTCGGCGCGCCGTGGCCCGACTCCGATGATCGTCGCGACGACCGGCTCGCCGCGCTCGTGGGCGCTCTCGCGAGACCGGGGGCACCGGCGCCGTCGGCCTGGGCGCTGCGCCTCGGGCTCGGCGTCCGCCCCGAGGCGGCAGCAGGCGCTGCGGTGCCTGCCTGGGCGCGAGCGCTTGCCGCGGAGGTACGGGCCGGCCTGGCACGCGCGCCCATGCTGCAGGGCGACGCCCCGCCATCCAGCATCGACGCGACGCTCCGTGACATGCCTCCCGCCGCGCAGGTGGGCGCGCTCGTGGGCGGGGCCGACGTGGTATCGCGCTGGTGGGCGGACTGGCGCGACATGGCGCCTGAGGTGACGGGTGCCGACCTGGTGGCTGCGGGCGTGCCGCCTGGTCCGGCGATCGGCCGCGCGCTGCGCGCCGTGCGCGCGGCGATGCTCGACGGCCAGGTGGACGGGCGCGGCGAGCAGATGGCCCTCGCGCTGGCGGAGGCGGGGAGCTACCGCTGAGCACGCCAGTGGTGATCGAGGTGAATACCGGCGACGCACCTGTGCGGGCGCTCTTCAGCACCCGCGAGGGCGGCGTGAGCACCGGTGGGCATGCGTCCCTCAACATCGGCGCGACCAGCGGGGACCGTCCCGACGCCGTGCGGTCCAATCGCGAGGCGCTTGCGCGCGCGGCCGGCTTCGACTCCCTGCGTGCCGTGGTGCTCGCCCAGGTGCATGGCGCGGACGTGTTCGCGGCGGAGGCTGGCGGAGGAGCCGGGACCTACACCGGAACCCTCGAGGGGGTTGCCGAGTGCGACGCCGCGGTGACCCGTGCCCCGGGAGTGGCGCTGCTCGCCATGGGCGCGGATTGCCCCGTGATCGCCCTTTGGAGCGATGACGGCTCCGTGGTGGCCGCCGTCCACGCCGGATGGAGGGGAATCACGGGTGGGGTGATCGCCGCGGGCGTGGGGGCGATGGGCGTGGGTGCCGATGTCCTTCATGCCGCGGTCGGACCGCACGTGGGGCCCTGCTGCTATCCCGTGGACGCCGACCTGAGGCAGGGGATGGCGCATGCGTACGGCGCCGACGTGGTGTCGGGGGATGCCGTGGATCTCGGGCTGGCCTGCCGGCGGGCCCTCGAGCAGGCGGGCCTGGCGCCGGAGGGGATCCATGTGGAGGATGCATGCACGGCGTGCGACGAGGCCAGGTTCTTCTCGTACCGGCGCGACGGCGCGGCGACGGGCAGGCAGGCTGCCGTGGTGTGGATCGAGGGGGAGGCATGATCGATGTGGATGCCCTGCGCGGTGCGCTGGCCGCTGCGCGCGCCGCGATCGACGATGCCTGCGCGGTGTCGGGCCGCCCCGCGGGAAGCGCCGAGCTGGTGCTGGCCGGGAAGTACGTGCCGGCGGAGGAGGCGGCGGCCCTCGTGGAGGCCGGTGCGGGCGTGATCGGGGAAAACCGGCTCCAGGACCTCGTGGCGAAGCAGGACGTGGTGGGAGACGCGGCCACGTTCGACTTCATCGGCCACCTGCAGGGCCGGAAGGTGAAGGACGTCCTCCCGCGCGTGCGGCTCATCCATTCGGTCGACCGCACCTCCCTCATCGACGAGATCGGCCGGCGCGCGGAGTCACCGGCCCGGGTGCTGCTGCAGGTGAACCTGGCCGGCGAGGAGAGCAAGGGGGGCTTCGCCCCGGATGAGATGGGGGACGCCATGGAGCGGGCGTCGGTGGCCGGCATCGTGGTGGGCGGCCTGATGGCCCTGCCGCCCTTCGCAACCGATCCCGAGCAGTCGCGTCCATGGTTCGAGCGCCTGCGGGGATTGCGCGACGCCCTCGCGGCGGAATGGGCGCCCGAGCACGACCTGCGCGATCTCTCGATGGGCACATCGCAGGATTTCGTCGTTGCCGTGGAGGCTGGCGCTACGATGGTGCGCGTCGGACGTGGAATCGTCGATTCGACCCGGATGGAGCAGCCGTAGATGTCGCTGAACGATTACTGGCAGAAGACGCTCGCGTACTTCGGCATGGCCGACGACGGCTATGACGATTACGACGATTACGACGACTACGACGACCACCACGACCGCGAGACCAACGCACGCGTTCGCGACGACGACGCCCGCGACGACCGAGGTGGCCGTGACCGCGGCTCCCGCCGCTCGTATTCGTCGCGCGGTGACGACTTCGACGACATCTACTCCGACCCAGGCGTGCCCTCGCCGTCGCGCAACCTGCGCCCGGTGGGCGGATCCGGCGGGTCCGGCGGCGGGCGGTCGTCCCGCGGCGTCGAGGTGTCGCTCATCATCCCGCGCAGCTTCAACGACGCGCAGGAGATCGCCGACAAGTTCAAGCGCTCGGTGCCGGTGATCCTCAACCTGCAGACCACCGACACCGACCTGTCGAAGCGCCTCATCGACTTCGGCAGTGGCCTCACCTACGCCCTCGACGGGGGCATGTCCCGCATCGCCGACAAGGTGTTCCTCCTCACGCCGAGGAACGTCGAGGTATCGGCGGAGGAGCGGGCGCGCCTTCTCGAGAAGGGCTTCTTCAACCAGTACTGATCCCATGAGCCGACCTGCCCCCGACATCGGCGTCGTGGGCGTGGGCGCCATGGGCGGCGCCATGGCCGCCGGCCTGGCGCTCCACGCACGCGTGGTCGTCGAGGACCTCCAGCCCGGCCGGGCCGAGGAGGTCGC
>SXZC01000139.1 GCA_005788075.1 Actinomycetota bacterium | reverse complement strand
GCCGCTCGCGAGCATGAACGCGCCAACCGCGAGCACTGCCGCGATGAGAAACCACCAGCCCGGCCGTCGGATGTGAAGAGCCCTCACGGCATCTCCGCACGCTCGCCGCACGATGGACACGGTGCATGGGCCGCACCGCCGGCTCCGCACCAGCGGCACGGGCGCCAGGCGCAATCGCACCACCGCGCGAGCGCATCAGACCCTACCGCGGGGACCATCACCTCATCTTCTCCCCACGGCCTGAGCGGCAGGTTGACCGGCGACATGCCCGCGAGGCCCACGGCAACCTGCGCGCGGCGCAGCAGGTCGTCGGGCTCGGAGTCGCGCGCCCATGCCGCGATGAGCGCTGCAGCCCATCCCGCCGCCGGCACCTCGGGTGGCAGCCACAGGAGGTCGTGCCCGAGGACGATGCTGATGGCCGCGAGCGGCGCCATCGCGGGGTCGGCCCACGGCGGGCGCGCGAGCACGAGCGCCTCGCGTCCGGCGATGTCGAGCAGGTCGATGACGGCGTCGCCATCCACGCGGCCCTCCCGCCGTGCGGGTGCCGGCGCAGCGTGAACGCCATCGGCCTGAAGCAGGCCGGCCGCCTCGGCCACCTCGTGCGACATCACCAGGGCCACGGTGGCCGCCTCAGGCGTCATCCGCGCCGAGGCGGTATCCGAGGCCCCAGACGTTGACCACGTACCGCCGCCCGCCGGAGGCATCCGCGAGCTTGCGGCGCAGGCGCGATGCATGGCTGTCGACGGTGCGCGTGCGCCCCATCGACTTGTAGCCCCACACGTCGCGCAGCAGCTCCTGCTTGCTCACCACCCTGCGCGGATCCCTGGCCAGGGCCGTGAGCAGACCGAGTTCCTTGGCCGAGAGGACCACCGGCTCGTCGGAGATCGTGACCCTGCGCGAGCGCCGATCGATGACGATGTCATCCACCCTCAGCAGGCCCGCCGACCACTCTCCATCCGCCCGGCGCATGAGCGCCCGCAGGCGGGCGAGGATCTCCACGTAGGCGAAGGGGGTGCCCACCACCTCGTCTGCGCCGCGCTCGAGGGCGCGGACCACCCGGTGGGGCTCGCATGCACCGGACACGCCGAGCACCGGGATGGCGGCGTCCCACGGGTCCTCGGGCCCGCCATCGCGCACGAGGCCCACCGCCTCGAGGCCACCGGCGGCGGGCATGTCGAGGTCCACGATCACCGCGGATGGGCACGCGGTGCTCAACATGCCCTTCACCTCACCCGGGTCGGCGGCGAGCATCACCTCGAAGCGATCCGCCTCGAGGTCAGCCGCCAGGCTGCCGGACGCCGGACGGGGGCCCACCAGGAGCACCGAGCGATGGGGTGCCTGCGTGGTCATGAGATCCTCCGATCATCGGGGGAGCCGCGTGCTCCCGGTGATCGGATAACGCGTCAGGAGCTCGCCTGCTCCCCCGCCCGCGATCTTCGATTTACCCAGCGTGCGGGAAAAGCGGATCGCCCGTGAGCCAGACGCGATCGCCAGGCACCAGCCCGAGCACGCCGCTCCTCGCCTCGATCACCGCATAGCCGCCCCGGCACGATGCGCCGCGCGCCGGAAGCGGGTCGACTACCTTGAGCACCACCCCGCAGCGATCCACGAATGCCACCCCGATGCGCACCCGCAGTCCGATGCCGTGCACCGACCAGCAGGGGGCGAGCACGAGCGCCTCGTCGGCGATCGGATCCGGCGTGCACAGCAGGCCCACGAGGCGCGCGAGCATGCGGTCGGCCACGTAGGCCCGTCGCGCCACCCGGGACGACGGCCGGACACGAAGCTCGCCGGCCTCTCGTGCAAGGGCATCGATGCGCCACATCCCCATGTGGCCATCGTGATCGGCGCGAGCACAGCCGTGGCGCCCGGACCGTGCCGGGTGCGTCACGGCACCGTCACGACCCCCGCCCTACTCCGGGTGCCCGATGCTCCCCTGCAGCGCGGCCATCGCCCGGGCGAACAGCAGGCCCATGGCGTCGGCGGCCTCGTCGGGTGTGTCCACGGGCTTCAGCGCGCCCATGCCGGCCGTGGCCATCTGAACGGCGAGCTGGATCACCTGGAAGCGGTCAACCGGCTGGATGTGTCCGCCGCCCTCGGCCTGGATCTCCTCCATGGCCTCGCGCTGGGCGCGCATCATCTCCTTGAGGCGCTCCTTGAACTCCTCCGATGCGCCCTCGCCGAAGGCGAAGCCGAACGGGAACTCCTCGTCACTCACAGCCTGATCTCCCTCAGCGGCGTGCGGCTGAACATGTGGATGGTGTCCACGAAGCGCACGGTACGCGATTGGAGGTCCATGACGATGGAATGCGTTCTGGCGCCGTCGCTGAAGTAGCGCACGCCCTTGAGCAGGTAGCCGTCGGTCACCCCGGTGGCCAGCACGTACATCGGCTGCGGGGCCAGGTCGCGCGCCGTGAGCACGCGGTTGGTGTCCTCGAGGCCGAATGGCTTGAGGCGCTCGCGCTGGGCATCGTCCTTCGGCCACATGCGCGCCTGGATCTCGCCGCCCAGGCACTCGAGCGCCGCCGCGGTGATGACGCCCTCGGTGCTGCCGCCGATGCCCATGTACACGTGATCGCCGGTGCCGCGCACCGCCGCCGACATCGATGCGGTGATGTCGCCGTCGGGGATCAGCTTGATGCGCGCGCCGAGGGCACGGATCTCCTCGATGAGCTCCTCGTGGCGCGGGCGGTCGAGCACCACCACCGACAGGTCGCGGATGCGCCGGTCGTAGCAGCGGGCGATGGTGTCGAGGGTGTCGGCGATGGGAGCGGTGATGTCCACGCGGCCCTTGGCGTTGGCGCCCACGCAGAGCTTCTGCATGTACATGTCGGGCGCGGCCATCACCCCGCCCGGCGCGCCGATGACGCACACGGCGATCGCGCCGGCGTCACCGCGCGCCACCAGGTCGGTGCCCTCCAGCGGGTCGACGGCGATCTCGCACGGCATTCCGCCGGTGCCCAGCACCTCGCCCACGTAGAGCTCGGGGGCCTAGTCGTTCTCCCCCTCGCCGATGATCACCTCGCCCGTGATGGGCATGGCGCTGAACTCCTTGCGCATGGCGTCCACGGCCGCGCCGTCGGCGGCGTGGCGGTCGCCCTGCCCCACCCAGCGGGCAGACGCCAGCGCAGCCTGCTCGGTGACCCGCAGGAAGTCGGTGGCGGGCACGATCTCGTGGCCCTCGAGCCCGGCGGGCACGGGGGCGGGACCGTCGTTGGTGGTCATGCGTCCTTTCGCGACAGCCGGGCGGCGTGGTCCTCGTTGAACTTGTCGATGCCCTGGGCCGTGAGCGGGTGGTGAAGCATCTGGTGGAACACCTTCGGCGGGATGGTGGCGATGTCCGATCCCATGCGGGCGGCCTCCATCACGTGCACCGGGGTGCGGATGCTCGCGGCCAGCACCTCGCAGTCGAAGTCGGAGGCCGCGAAGGCCTCGACGATCTCGAGCAGGTGGCCGAGGCCGTCCTCGTTGATGTCGTCGTAGCGGCCGACGAACGGCGACACGAACGACGCCCCGGCTGACGCGGCGAGGATCGCCTGGTTGGCCGTGAAGCAGAGGGTCATGTTCACGCGGATGCCGTCGCGCGCCAGCGCGGAGGTGGCGCTCAGCCCCTCGCGCGTGGTGGGCAGCTTCACGACGATGCGCGGGTCGATGGCCGCAAGGCGCTGGCCCTCGGAGATCATGGTGGGGACGTCGTCGGCCACCACCTCGGCCGACACCGGCCCGTCGACGATCTCGCAGATGCGCCGGTAGATGTCGTCCTCGTCGCCCTCTACCTGCGAGAGCAGGGTCGGGTTCGTGGTGGCGCCGCTCAGCACCCCCCACGATGCGATCTCCTCGATGTCTGCGAGGTTCGCGGTGTCGATGTACAGCTTCACGGGTTGCCTCCGGAGGCGTGAACGCGTTGTGGCGAGGCTACCAGCCGGGTCATGCGGCCCCGCGACGGCGCATCGCGCTTCGCATCCACACGCCCGACCCGGCGGTCACCAGCCCGCCGGCCACCAGCAGGAAGATCGCGATGGTGAGGCTGTCGCTGCCGCCGGGCTCGGCGCCAGGCAGGTAGGCCCCGTCGGCCCCAGGCGCCCACCGCACGCGCATGCCGCTGTTCCATGAGGGCGTGCGGTACACCGGATCGGGGCAGTCGCTGCGCCCCGATGACACGCAGGCGACGTACTTGGCGCGGCTGGAGGCGTTTGCGGCCTCGACGTCATCGGGGCTCACCGTCCACCGGAATTGCTCGCCGTCGGCCCTCAGCAGCACGCTGCGCGCGACCACCTTCCCGCCGTCGTTGATGTTGCCGGTCGGGGTGGACGAGCAGTACCTCTGGATGCCGTACCGCGCGCACCCCGCGAACTGCCCCGTGGGGAAGAACAGCGCCCAGCGGGCGTCGGGGCCTGCGAGGGCGTCGGCGGCGCGGTCGCGGTTGACCAACCACGCCACGCCCCCGGCGATGAGCAGCAGGCCCAGGAGGATGCCCGCGAGTGGCAGGACCAGCCGCTTCACGCGCAGCGGCTACTTCACCACGACGCGCCGAGTGCCCTCGGCGACCACCCCGGCAGTGCCGCGCGCGGTGGTGGTGACGCTCCACGTGCCCTTGGGCAGCTTGATGCTGCACGAGTACGTGCGCTTGATGACCTTCTTGCCCTTGGGCTTCTTGACGGCCTTCACCGTGCAGCGGCCCTTGATCATCCGACTGGCGGCCATCTCCATGAACCGCTCGGCCACGGCGGCGCCCCCGCTCGTGGCGATCTGGCTGACCGACGTGGCACCGGACGGCAAGGTGCCCGTGGTGGTGCCCTTCCCCTTCGTCATCTTCCAGGCCCCTGCCAGCGCCTTGGCCTTCGCCTTGAAGGCCTCCACGGGCGTGGCGCCACTGCTGGGTGAGAGCGACTGTGGGCGCTTCGGGGCGGTGGCACCCGTGCGGATCGCGAACGTGGGGGCCGAGAAGTGGGAGCTGGCATCGCCGTAGGTGCAGATCTTCCCGGTATTGCCCGGGGCGTCCTCGCAGGTGAAGCCGGTCACCTCATCGCCCTCGGTGGCGGTGCCCTCCTGCCGGAAGAGGTCGAGGTCAACCGACGCCGCGGGGTCCGTGATCTTCAGTGCCTCACGGATGAGCGCATTCGGCAGGAATACCTTGAAGTGCGCCTGGTTCAGCGCGCCGCCGCTCGCGAGGGGCGCGCGGTGCGGGCCGGCGAGGTCGATCATCACGGCCGGCGCGCATTCGTCGGAGGATCCGACCTCGCAGTCGTCACCGTCCTCATCGACGCCCTCGAGGTCGACCGACCAATCCTGAGCAGTGGTGGACACCCACAGGCCGTTCATCGACTCGGGCAGGGGGTCCGGATCGCCCGGCGCGGGAGTGAGCATGCCGCCGAGCAGTCCGGGGTTGTAGAAGTCGTCGCCGAAGTCCACCGAGCAATTGCCGGTCTCGCAGAACTGGTTCGTGAACACCAGCGGGCGCGGGGATGCCTCGAGCACCACCGCGCGCGTGGCGACATCGTGGGTCATCCCCCGTATCTCGCCACCGATCACCGTCGCGATGGTGGTGATACCGGCGGGCAGGGTGAAGGCGACACGCACCACATCAGTCGGTGCGAGCCTCCCCATCAGGTCGGGGTCATTGCCCGGGGCATACGCGATGAGCGTGATGACGCCGGCCGACGGGAAGTGACAGAGCCCGATGTCGGGGACGCTGCCCGTGCCCTGCACGCTCACGCTGGAGGGCACGATGGCCGCTCCGCCCGGCAGGCACGGTGGCGGTGCCGCCGACCCGCCCCCAGCGAGCACGCCGATGCTCGCGGCGGCTCCGCACACGCTGGCGAGGGCACTGAGGTGGGAGGACCTCATGCCGAAAGGCTACCCCTGGCGTCCGTACTCCGGAAATCGGGCTTCATCCGTCTAGGCTCGCCCCGTGCCTCTGCGCTTCTCCCTCCCGCTCCTCGTGTTCGTCGCCGGGGCGTCCACGCTTGGCGCCGAGCTGACGGGCGCCCGACTGCTCGCGCCGTGGTTCGGGGCCAGCAACCTGGTGTGGGCCAACGTGATCGGCCTCACGCTCATCTACCTGTCACTGGGCTACTGGCTGGGCGGCAAGCTCGCCGACCGCTACCCCAACCCGCGCCTGCTCGGCGGGGTGGTGATCGTGGCCGCAGTGACGGTGGCAATCCTGCCGCTGGCCCTCACCCCCATCTTCCGCGCGGCGCAGGGCGCCTTCGCCGACCTCTCGGCCGGGGC
>SXZC01000138.1 GCA_005788075.1 Actinomycetota bacterium | reverse complement strand
GGCAGGCGGCCACGAAGGCGCTCACCAGCGCCACCAGCGAGATGGAGAAGGCGGTGTCGTCGTTCCAGCTGCTGGCGGCCGAGGCCGGCTTCGAGTGCCCGGTGAAGTGAGCGACTCGCCCGAGGCCCTCGCCGCGCTGCTTGCCGAGGCAGAGCACGCAGTCGTGCTCACCGGCGTGGGCATCAGCACCGAGAGCGGCATCCCGGACTTCCGCTCGGCCGGCGGCCTGTGGGAGACCTACGACCCCATGAAGGTGGCGTCCATGAATACCTTCATGGACGACCCCGCCCTGTTCTGGCGCTTCCACCGCCCGCGCATCGACATGCTGGGCGCGGTCGATCCCAACCCCGCGCACGAGGCCGTGGCCGAATTGCAGCGCCGCGGAGTCGTGAAGGCGGTGATCACCCAGAACATCGACCGGCTTCACTCACGCGCCGGCACGGTGGACGTGATCGAGGTGCACGGGTCGCTCGACGGCGGCCGGTGCATCCGCTGCAGCCACGCGGTGAGCATGGATGAGCTCTGCGCCCGGGCCGACTCGGCGGACGACGGCGTGCCGCGCTGCAACTGCGGGTTCCAGATGAAGAGCGGGGTGGTGCTGTTCGGCGAGCAGCTGCCCATGGACGCCATCGAGGCCGCCTTCGACGCCGCCGAGCGCGCCGACGTGATGCTGGTGATCGGATCGAGCCTGCAGGTCACGCCCGTGAGCCAGCTTCCGGGGGTGGTGCTCTCGCGCGGCGGACGCCTGGCGATCCTCACCGAGAGCGAGACCGACTACGACCATCGCTGCACGGTGAGGATCCACGAGAAGGCCGGCCCCACCATGACGGCGGTGCTGGGGGCCCTCGGGGACTACTTGCGCACGTAGACGTGCACCAGGTCCATCTCGGTGCGCGTGGGCGGGCCCGTGATGAGGTCCTCGATGCTGTCCATGAACGCGGCGAACGACGCCAGGCTGTTGGCGTCGGCGCCTGCCTGCCACGAATCGAACACGCCGATGCCGCGGATCGTGCCGCTGGCGGCGTCACCGGTGATGAGCGCGAACTCCTCCTCGGGCTGCCCCTGCACGAACGCGTCGGCGAACGCGATGTACTTGGCCTTCACCTCGTCGTAGTGGCCGGGCTTGGCCTGAAGGGTGAACTCGATGACTGCGGGCATGGGAGCCTCCTGCGGTGGGGTTGACGAGAGGACTCTGCCGAATCGGCGACGGTCACGTCCCCGTCGGTGTCAGCCCCGGGGCGCTGTCGTCCATGGCGCGCACGCTCGGGGTGGCCAGCACCAGGGCCACGTTCCCGAACACCGCTGCGACCGCCAGCCACATGATCCCCGAGAGGCCGATGCCCGCGATGATGCCGCCGGCGATCGCGAAGCCGATGGGCTGGCACACCTGGCTGCCAAGGGCGCGGAACGATCCCACGCGGGAGCGCAGGTCGGGGGTGACCTGCCGGGTGATGGTGGTCTCGAGCAGGCTGCCCGAGATGATGATGACCGTGCCGCCCACCCACGCGCAGGCCGCGATGACCGCCGTGGGCGCCGGCACCGAGAGGGCGATGAACGTGCCGACGAAGGGCAGCGTCACTGCATAGGCGAGCACTAGCGGGCGCCGTGGCTTGAGGCGGGCGACGATGAGCCCGCCGGTCACGAAACCCAGGCCGAACGCCGAGACGATCGCCGCGTAGGACGTTGCGCCGTCCAGATACTCCTCGGCCACGAGCGGGCCCGCCACGAAGATGGCCGGCATCACGAGCAGGGCATAGAACGACTCGCCCACCACCACGACCACGAGCCACGACCGGCGACGGAAGGCATCCCAGCCCTCGCGCAGGTCGGCGATGAACGACCGGCCCGGCTGGGCCAGCGCCACCGCCCTGAACCGCGCGAAGGCAAGCAGCACGATCGCCACCGCGAACGTGGCGGCGTCCAGCGCGATCGCGCCGGCGGGCGAGATGAGCGCCACCGCGGTGCCGCCGAGGATTCCCCCGGCCAGCATCCCCACCGCGGGGGTCATGGCGATGAGCCCATAGGCCTCCTGCAGCCGCTCGGGCGATACCGACTGGGGGAGGATTCCCGAGAGCGCGGGGCGGAAGAACGCCTCCGCCGTGCCGTACACGAACGTGATGGCCACGATGGCCGGGACGCCCCCCACGCCGAGCAGGAGGATGGTGGCGAACGTGGCCTGGCACCCGGCGCGCACGGCGTCGCTGGCGATCATCACCGTGCGGCGCGACATGCGGTCGGACCACACCCCGCCCACCAGCAGGAACAGCACAAGCGGAACCGCCCGGGCTCCGAGAACCAGGCCGATGTCCCCGGCGCCGCCGCCCAGGGCGATGATGGCGAAGGGAACGGCCACCGACGCCACGGTGTCTCCCACGGCGCTCAGCAACTGCGACGTGAACAGCAGCCGGAATGACTGCTCGCGCAGGCATCCGACGCCGGGTAGCGCGAGGGAGGGCATCGTCACCACCCTAGCCCGCGCGCCGCATGGAGCGACGCGCGGGCCGGGGTGATGATGCGACCGTCAGGCCATTGTCGGACGCGCGGCCTCGAGCACCTTCCGGTTGGAGAGGAGCAGGAAGCCGAACCCGACCTTGGCGATCAGGTCGATGATGGTGAACGTCGCCACCTCACCCGTGATGCCGATGACGTTGAAGCCCTCGGTGCCGAGCAACCAGAGGATCGGGTAGATCGTCCAGACGATCGCGAGCAACACGGCCAACTGGATGAACTTGGCCTTCACCTCGGGAGCACGCTGGTTGGCGGCCTTGACGACCTCCGACAGCAGCACCCAGAGCAGCCAGACGAAGATGAGGGAGCTGACGATGAACCACACGTAGCGGACATCGCTGGCAGTGACGCCGGCGAAGAAGCCCGTGGCGATCATCATGACGTCGAGGCCCAGGAGCCAGACGATGGCCTCCTTGGTAGCCCCGGCGAGCAGCGCCAGGTCGAGCAGCAGGAGCGGAGTGGTGAAGAACCAGTCCACGTAGCGGGCCCAGTAGAAGGGCTCGGCCATGTCCTGACCCTCCCGAAGGATCGGGAAGTACCCCTGCTTCAGCGCCATCGCCAGATAAGCGATGGCGGCGATGCCGACGATGAAGAAGGTGATGGTCTGGAACCATCGGTGGCCCGGCCTTTCGCGGGCCGCCATGAAGAGGAAGGCAAGTGCGCCGAGCGCCATGCCGATGGTGCCGATCCAGAGCCAGATCTGGACGGCGTCTGAGGGCTCAACCATGAGGTACCTCGAGTTCATTGAGTGCAGAGGGAACGGAATACCTGAACAGCATGTCCACAGTTTGTACAGGTTTCTTCCACACCT
>SXZC01000137.1 GCA_005788075.1 Actinomycetota bacterium | reverse complement strand
TGGGTCACGCTCGCCTTCACCGCCGTTCTCGGCGTGGGCCGCTCGTACGTGGCCGAGCGCGAGCAACGCGTGCTCGATGGCCTGCTGGTGTCGCCCGTGCCGCGCACCGTGATGCTCGGGGCGAAGGCCATCGCGATCTTTCTCTACATGACCGCGGTGGAGATCGTGGTGATCCCGCTGGTCGGGGTGTTCTTCGTGAAGGGCCCCTACTGGGACGCCATCGGGTGGATCGCCATCGCAGCGGTGCTCGCCAACATCTGCATCGCGCTGTCCGGCACGCTCTTCTCGGGGCTCGCGCTCTTCACCCGCGCGCGCGACCTGATCCTGCCCGTGCTGTTCCTCCCGGCGCTGGTTCCGGTGGTGATCGCGGGGGCCGGCGCCACCCATGCCGTGGCAGGAGGGCCACATGACATGAGCGAGTGGCGCGGGTACTGCCTGTTCCTGCTCGCATACGCGATACTTTTTGCCCTTGTCTCAGTCGCGACCTATGACGCCGTCTTCGACGACTGACGGCCCCGCACGCATCCCCGGCCAGCGCGCCGCGGTGATCTGGGGCGTCCTCGCGACGATCCTCGTGGTGGTGTCCACCATCGGGGTGTTCCTCATCGCGCCCGAGGACGCCGACCAGGGGATCATCCAGCGCATCTTCTACTTCCACGTGGCCATCGCCATCGCGTCGCTCATCGCGTTCGCCGTGGCGTGCGTGGCGGGCATCCTCTACCTGCGCTCGCGTGACGAGCGGTGGGATGACGTGGGCGAGGCCAGCATCCGCATCGGCCTGCTGTTCTCGGTGCTCGTGGTGATCACGGGATCGATCTGGGCCAAGGCCTCATGGGGCACCTGGTGGGTGTGGAGTGATCCGCGCCTCGTGACGTACCTGATCGTCGTGCTCATCTACGCCGCGTACTTCGTGCTGCGCTCCTCCGCCGAGGACGATCGCAAGATGCGCTACTCGGCCATCTACGCCATCGCGGGCTTTGCGTCCGTGCCCCTGTCGTTCTACTCGGTGCGCGTGGCGGAGTCGTTCGTGCACCCCGTGGTCTTCACGTCGAGCGGGGCCAACATGCCCGGCACCATGCTCTGGTGGTTCATCGTGTCGCAGGCAGCGATGATCGCCCTGTTCATCGCCCTGCTCGAGGTCGACCTGCTGGGCCGCCGCTCAGAGCGCGCGCTCCGGCGCCTTGCGATGCGACTGGAGAGCGCATGAGTGGCGGAGCGCAATACGTGGTGGCCGCATACGCGGTCATCTGGTTCCTCGTGCTGGCCTACGTGGTGATGCTGGGCGCCCGCACGGCGCGCGTGGGCCGGCAGGTGGAAGCCATCACGCGCATGCTCGACCGTCGCGAGGCGGAGGAGTCGGGCACCGAGCCCGAGAAGGCCGAGGAGCGCGCCTGATGGCCCGCGACCTCTACCCGGTGTTCCTCGACCTGACCGACCGCCTCGTGGTGGTGGTGGGAGGGGGCCAGGTGGCCACCGAGCGCGCCGCGAAGCTGGCGGCCCACGGCGCACGGGTGCGCGTGGTGAGCCCCGCGCTGGGCGATGCCCTCGCGGCCATGGTGGCCGACGGCCGCGTGGCCGAGCACCGCGCGCGTCCCTACGCACCCGGCGACCTCGACGGCGCGGCGCTGGTGGTGGCGGCCACCGATGACGCCCAGGTCAACCGGCAGGTGCGCGACCACGCCCGGGCGACCGGGGCCGAGGTGAACGTGGCCGATGACCCCGAGGGGTCCACCGCGGTGATTCCCGCCCTCATGCGCGAGGGCGACCTGGCCATCGCCATCACCACCGGGGGCGCCAGCCCCGTGGTGTCGCGTCGTATCCGCGAGGACCTGCAGCAGCGCTTCGGCCCGGGCTGGGCTGGTCTCATCGCCCTGCTCGCCGACACGCGCGATGAGCTCATCGCCGTGCACCCCGACATCGCATCGCGCCGCGCCGCGGTGGAGGCCCTGCTCGACTCCGGCGTGGTGGATGACATCGCCTCCCAGGGCCCCGAGGCCTGCCGCGCCCGCGTGCGCGCCGCGCTGGGCCTGGACGCCACCGCCGTGGAGGCCGCCTGATGCCCCACCTGCTCGTCGTCGGCATCTCGCACAAGACCGCGCCGGTGGAGCAGCGCGAGAAGGTGGCGCTCACCGACGCCACCGCGCGCACCATGGCGCGCGAGCTCGTGCGCCACCCGGACATCGCCGAGGCCGTGGTGCTCTCCACGTGCAACCGCACCGAGGTGTACGTGCACGCGCTCGACGCCGGGGCGGCAGAGGACGCCGTGTGCGAGTCGCTGGTGCTCCACAGCAAGGACATGAGCCGCAGCGAGTTCGACTGCGTGCGGTACGCGCACCTCGACGATCGCGCGGTGGCGCACCTGTTCCGCGTGGCATCCAGCCTCGACTCCATGGTGGTGGGTGAGAGCGAGATCCAGGGCCAGGTGCGGCATGCCTGGGAGCGCTGCGCCGAGGAGGAGTGCACGGGCGTGCTCATCGACCGCCTGTTCCGCCAGGCGCTCGAGACGGGCAAGCGGGTGCGCACCGAGACCCGCGTGGCCGTGCGCCCGGTGTCGGTGTCCACCGTGGCGGCCGACCTCGCCCGTGAGGCCATCCCCGACCTCGGCGGCAGGCGCGGCCTGGTGGTGGGCGGTGGCCAGATGGCCGAGGCCACCGCGCGGGCGCTCATGGAGCGCGGGCTCGGCGAGCTGGTGGTGATCAACCGCACCGTCGGCACCGCCCGCGAGATCGCCGAGCGCCTCGGCGGCATGGGCCTTGGCTACGACTGCCTGCCCGACGAGCTCGCCATGGCCGATGTGGTGCTCTGCTCCACCGACGCCCCGCACCCGGTCATCTCGGCCGAGCAGGTGACGGTGGCCCTCGAGGACCGGCCGGGTCGGCCGATGGTGCTCATCGACATCGCCGTGCCCCGTGACGTGCACCCCGACGCCTCGGGCGTGCATGGCGCCGTGCTCTTTGACATCGACGACCTCGAGCGCGTGGTGGCACAGCACCGCGACGAGCGCGAGGAGCACGCCAAGCGCGCCGAGGTGATCGTGGGCGAGGAGGTCGAGCGCTACGCCGGCTGGCGCTCCGGCCTGGCCGTCACGCCGGTCATCGCGTCGCTGCGCGAGATGGCCGAGGCCATCCGCCAGGGCGAGATCGCCCGCGTGGCAGGCCCTGACGGCGAGATCAGCCCCGAGGAGGCCGAGCGCATCGACCAGGTCACCCGGGCGATCCTCAACAAGCTGCTGCACGAGCCCACCGTGCGCGCGCGCGAGGCGGCCACCAGCATCGACGGCCTGCGCCACGTGGAGTCGCTGCGCATGCTCTTCGGCCTCGACCTTCCCGAGCGGGGACCGCGGCAGCCCGAGCCCGATGATGCCCCGGGCCTCGCGGCCCGGCCCGGCGCCCCCGGCTGACGGGCGACCGTGCGCGTGACCGTGGCCACGCGCCGCTCCGCCCTGGCCCTCGCGCAGTCACGGGCCGTTGCGACGGCCCTCGAGGTATCGGGTCACGACGCGCCGCTGCTCGAGTTGACCACCGCGGGTGACCGCTGGAGCCTCGCCGGCGCCGACGCGGCCCCCGGCATGGACGTGAAGGGCATGTTCGTGAAGGAACTCGAGGAGGCCCTCCTCGATGGCCGCGCGGACATCGCCGTGCACTCGGCCAAGGATCTCCCCGGCGAGCTTCCCCCTGGGCTGGCCGTCATCGCCACCCCGAGACGCGAGGATCCCTCCGACGTGCTGGTGGGAAGCCCTGGCGGGCTCGAGGGCCTTCCGGACGGCGCCCGCGTGGGCACCACGAGCCCGCGCCGGAGCGCGCAGGTGCGCGCCGCACGCCCTGACGTGCAGGTGGTGGAGGTGCGCGGCAACGTGGACACCCGCCTGGCCAAGCTCGATGCCGGCGAGGTGGACGCCCTTGTGCTGGCCGCCGCGGGCCTGCGGCGCCTGGGCATTGACCGCGCCGACGTCGTGGCCCTGCCGCTCGACGTGTGCCTGCCCGCGGCGGGGCAGGGCATCGTGGCCATCGAGGGCCGAGCCGACGATGCATCGGTGCGCGATGCCTGCGCGCCGATCGACGACGCCTCCGCCCACGCATGCCTGCTGGCGGAGCGCGCATTCCTCGCGCGGCTGGGCGGCGGCTGCAGCGTGGCGGCAGGCGCGCTCTGCGTGGCCGACGGCGACGCACTGCGCATGCGCGCGTGGTGGGAGGGCACCGGACGGTTCGCCGACGTCGAGGGAACGGCGGGCGACGCCGCCGCGCTTGGCGCCCGCGCCGCGACCGAGGTGGGTGCCCCGTGAGCCAGGGGATTGTCTACCTGATCGGCGCCGGCCCGGGTGACCCCGGCCTTCTCACCGTGCGCGGGCGCGAGGCGCTCATGCGGGCGGACGTGGTGCTCTACGACCGTCTGGGCACGGAGCAGCTGATGCACCTCGTGCGCCCCGACGCCGAGCTCATCGACGTGGGCAAGGCGCCCGGGCGCGCCAAGTTGACGCAGGACGAGACCACCGCGCTGCTCGTGCGGCTGGGCCAGGAGGGTCGCGTGGTGGCCCGCCTCAAGGGCGGCGACCCGTTCGTGTTCGGCCGCGGGGCCGAGGAGGCCGAGGCGCTCGTGCAGGCGGGCGTGCCGGTGCTGGTGGTGCCGGGCGTCACATCGGCCATCGGCGCGCCGTCGGCCGCGGGCATCCCCGTCACCTACCGGGCGATGTCCACGGCGTTCACGGTGGTCACGGGGCATGAGGACCCGGCGAAGGACGCCGAGCAGAACGACTGGGATCGCCTCGCCGGCCTGCCGCATACGCTGATCGTGCTGATGGGAATGGGGCGCCTGCGCGGCATCGCCGAGCGGCTCATCGCCGCCGGGCGTCCTGCCGATCAGCCCGCCGCCGCCATCCAATGGGGCACCACGCCCCACCAGCGATCGCTCACTGCCACCCTTGGCACCATCGCCGACCGGGTGGAGGAACAGGGTCTCGGCAACCCGGCCATCCTGGTGTTCGGCGACGTCGTCTCGCGTGAGCCCGGCCTCGCCGCCGCCGGCCGCGGACCCCTGGCCGGTCGCACGGTGGTGGTCACGCGCGCCCGCGCGCAGGCCAGCGAGCTCGCGGGCGCGCTCGAGGCGCTCGGGGCGAACGTGGTGGAGATGCCGGTCATCCGCATCCGGCCCACCGGCCTCACTCCGCATGCCGAGGCCGCCCTCGATGCCATCGGCCACTACGACGTCATCGTGCTCACCAGCGCCAACGGGGTGGATGCCCTTGCCGGGCTCATGGCCGTGCGCGGGCTCGATGCCCGCAGCCTGCGCCCCGATCAGGTGGTGGCGGCCGTGGGCCCGGCCACCGCGGCCGCGCTGGCCAACCATGGAATCCGCGCCGACGTGGTGCCCGAGCGCTTCGTGGCGGAGGCCATGGTGGAGGCCCTCGAGGCCCATCCCATGGATGGCCGCCGGGTGCTGATCGCGCGCGCGCTCGATGCGCGTCCGGTGATCGCTGACGCCCTGCGCGCCCGCGGCGCCGAGGTGGACGACGTGGTCGTCTACGAGACCGTTCCCGAGAGCCCCTCCGACGAGGTCATCGCGCAGGCGCTCGACGCCGACGTCATCACCTTCACGGCGTCGTCCACCGTCACCAACACCCTCGCGGTGCTGGACGACGCCCAGCGTGCCCGCCTCGCCGAGGGCCCCCGCGCTGTGAGCATCGGCCCCATCACCTCGGCCACGGCGCGTGAGGCCGGGCTCACGGTGGCCGCCGAGGCCGCGAGCAGCGACATCCCCGGCCTCATCCAGGCGATCATCGACCTGTTGACTCCCAAGGAACACTGATGACCCATGCACGCCCCGGCGCCGCCTTCGTGGCGGGCGCCGTCGCCGCAGCCGCCCTCGCCATGTCCGCATCTGCGGCCCCGGCGCCCGCGCCGAAGTCGCTTTCCAACCCCGCCCTCACGGGCTTCCAGCTCATCCAGCGGTTCGAGAACAACCTCGCACCCGATCGCGGCGCGCAACTCGCGAAGTTCCTCTCCGGCGCGTTCATCATCCGGCGATCCGACGGCACCACGCTCACCCGGGCGCAGTACCTCAAGAACCATCCGTACTTCCCCGGCCGGCAGCTCAAGGTGCTCGGTGCCGAGTACGCGGCGCCGGTGCTCACCGTGAGCGCCGTCGCATGGGCGCTGCCCGCCACCAGCTACGCGCCGGGGCTCTTCTCGTTCGCGTGGATCAACGGCTCGTGGAAGATGACGGCCTTCGCGAAGTTCCCCGAGCAGGCGACCCTCCCGGCGGGCTAGCCCTGCGCGCATGAGCCGACCGCTGGGTTTCCTCACCGACTACGGCCCGCAGACCGAGCACGTGGGCGCCCTGCACGCCGTGGCCGCCACCATGGCGCCCGGCAGCGATCGCATCGACCTCGCGCATGACGTGCCGCCGGGCGACATCCGGTGGGGGGCGATCCTCGTCGATCGCCTGGTGCGGCTCATGCCGCGTGATTCGGTGACGGTGGCCGTGGTGGATCCCGGCGTGGGCACCGATCGCCCCGGCGTGGCGCTCGAGGTGGAGTGGGGCAGGGTGGTGGTGGGACCCGACAACGGGCTGCTGGGCCTGGCCGCCGACCGCCTCGGCGCGGTGCGCGCGGTGGAGATCACCAACCCCGACCACATGCGCGCGCCTGTGGCGGCCACGTTCCACGGGCGCGATGTCTTCACCCCCGCCGCGGCGCACCTCGCCCTCGGCACGCCCCTCGACGACCTCGGCCCGGCCGTCGACCCCGCTGCGCTCGAGCGCCCGCACCTGCCCGAGCCCAGCGCCCCGGCCGGTGCCCTCGAGGCGCTCGTGGCCGGGGTGGACCGCTTCGGCAACCTCGCGCTGTGGGCGCACCCCGAGCACCTCATGGCCGCCGGCCTCGTGGACGGCGACCGCCTGTGGGTGGCCACGGCCGAGGGCGGTCGCACGCAGGCCACGATGGGGCGCACCTTCGCGGACGTCCCCCGCGGCGCCCTGCTGGTGTACGTCGACTCGCACGGGCTCGTGTCGGTTGCGCTCAACGGCGGCAGCGCCGAGGAGCGGGTGCGGGCGACGGCCGGGGAGGTCGTCGCCCTCATGCGTCAGGAGTAGCGGCCCTTCCAGGCGTTCATGCGGATGCGCCAGATGTCCTCGATGAACGGGGGCAGGTGCCTGCCCACGTCGAAGGTCGACTCACCCCGGAACTCCACCGACACCGGCATCTCGGCGATGCGCGCGCCCATGCGCCGCGCGAGGTAGAGCACCTCGATGTCGAAGGCGAATGAGTCGACCGTGGCCTTCTCGAACACCCGCCGCGCCCAGTCGGCGGTGAACCCCTTGAAGCCGGCCTGGGTGTCGCTGATCACGGGCAGCACGAGCAGTCGGCGCGTGGCCTGCACCGCAGCCCCTGCGGCCAGCCGCGCCGCGCTCTTCTCGGTCTCCGCGTAGGCCGCCAGGCTGCGCTTGCCCGTGACCACGTCGGCCACCCTCGAGCGCAGCAGCGCCAGCGCCGGATCCACGTGGAAGGGCGCGATGTTCATGTCGGCGTCCACGTAGAAGCGGTACTCGCCGGTGGCCGCCAGCATGCCCGACCGCACGGCCCCGCCCTTGCCGCGGTTCTCCGCCAGCCGGTTCAGCCGGATGCGCGAATCGCGCGCCGCCGCGCGCTCCACCAGCGCAGCCGTGCCGTCACTGCTGCCGTCATCGCTCACCACCAGCTCCACCGAGCCGGCGAAGCCGTCCATCCAGGCGGCCCAGCCATCGAGCGTCGGCTGGAGCCGGCGCTCCTCGTTGTAGGCGGGCACGACGATCGAGAGATCCATCGGGGGGATGGTCGCAGACGGAGGTGGGTCCGGGGCAACCTCACGTCATCGGCACGGAGTAGCGTTAGGGCATGCGCCATCCCCCCTTGCGTGTGATCGCCCTCACTGCCGCACTCGCCGCCGCCTGTACCCCGGCGATCGGTGCCGTGGGGGACCTGACGCCCTTTCCCACCCTCGCGCCCGGCGGCGGATTCCCCCAGGGCCCCACCGTCGGTCCCGATGGCGCCACCTGGTTCTTCGCCACGTATGCCACCGACCCGGGGACCACGAGTCGCAGCCAGCGGGCCACCACGCGCAAGCGCGCCACGGGCGTCACGCCGACGTCGTCTCGCCTCATCCGCGTGGGCCTCGATGGGAGCGTGAGCAGCCGTGGTGCGACGCCCTTCAGGACAGCGGTAATCAGCGGCCTCACGACGTTTGCCGGCGACCTGTGGGTCCTCTCGGCGGATGTCCCCGGCACGGGGCCCTACCGAGCCACCCGATACGCGACCACGGGCGCCAGTACGGCCTTTGGGATGAGCGCCGTGGGATACGAGCCGATTGCCGGTCCTGACGGCAACCTCTGGTTCTGGAAGGTCGGCGGCGACATCGGCCGCATGACCAATGACGGGGTTCCCCTCGCGTCGCTGGCGGTAGGGGCCACGACCGTCCTGGCTCCGGGGGACGGCGTTGCGTGGACGGCCGTCAATTCCCCCGCGCTCCGGAGGGTCGGCCCGGATGGCTCGACCACGGACTTCGCCACTCCGTCGCTTCCACAGTCGATCACATCGTCGAGCGATGGCTTCGTCTGGTACGTGGACCGCGGGTCCAATGCGATCGGGCGAATGGGTCCCGGGGGCAATGTCGCCGAGACCATCGATGTGTCGCGTTCACCCTCCGGCGTTGCCGTGTCACCGGATGGGATCGCGTGGGTTACCGATGGGAACGCCGGGGTCCTCTACCGGGTGACGCAGTCGCTTTCCGTTCAGACGCTGACGGTTCCGGATGCCCTGGCGACGGCATCTCCCATCATCGGGTCTGACGGCAACCTGTGGCTTCAGTACATGCGCGGTCCGGCGCAGTACCAGTTCGCGCGAGTGCTCACCGGAGTCGTCCCCGTCAACGTCAGCGCTCCCGTGGCCATGGGCAAGGTTGCATCGGGGCAGGTGCTCAACACCGGCGACGGCCAATGGCGATACGCGCCCACCGGTTACTCGTATCAGTGGCAGCGCTGCGATGGAGACGACCCGAGGACCTGCACGAATGTTCCGGGATCGACGGCCGCGACGCATCAGGTGACAGCCGCGGACCTCGGGAAGGGCATGCGCGCGTCGCTGGTCGCCACCAACCTGAACGGCGCGTCCGGGTCCATTGCATCGAACATCCTCACGAACAGTTCTCCGCCAGCCGCGACGGCAAGCGTCGGGAAGCCGCGCAGGAAGGGCTACGTGATCTCCACGCGCGTCACGGTCACCGGCCCGGGCAGGATCGCCCAGGTGGGCACGGTGACGCTGGCCCGGACGGCTGCGAAGTCGGAGCTCGCCAAGAAGCGCAAGCCGAAGGTGATCCGGGCCTGCGCCCCGAAGCCGATCACCTTGGGGGCAGCAGGCGCTCGCACGATCCGGTGCGTGTTGTCCCCACGGGTGAAGACGCTCCTCGCCGCCGGCAGGAGGACCGTGACGCTCAAGACCACCTTCACGCCCAGCGGCACGGCGGGCACCACGATAACCCGCCGCATCGCGGTTCCGCGTACTCCCAAGCGCCCCTGAACGCACGCGCGCCGCGGCCCCTGGGGGAACGCGGCGCGCGATGATGGCGAGACCCGGACTCGAACCGGGGACACCACGATTTTCAGTCGTGTGCTCTACCAGCTGAGCTATCTCGCCCGGCCGGGGAACGCTAGGCGCGCGTCCGCGGCGATGCAACCCGCATCCAGCGGTACCATCGGCGCGTGGCGACTGGCGGACACATCCTCGTGGTCGATGACGAGAAGCCGATTCGTCGGCTGCTGCGCATGTACCTCGACGAGGGCGGCTACACGGTGACCGAGGCCGCCGATGGCGCCGAGGCGCTCTCGAAGATGCGCGACGGCGGCATCGACCTGGTGCTGCTCGACCTCATGCTCCCCGAGGTGGACGGGCTCGAGGTGTGCCGGCGCATCCGCGGCGACCACCCCGGCGTGCCGGTGATCATGCTCACCGCCCGCGATGACGAGGCCAGCAGGGTGACCGGCCTCGAGATGGGCGCCGATGACTACGTGACCAAGCCCTTCTCCGCGCGCGAGCTGGTGGCGCGCGTGAAGGCCGTGCTGCGCCGCGTGCAGGGCGAGCCCGATTCGGGTGCGGTGCTTCGGGCCGGGCGCGCGGAGCTCGACCCCACCAGCCGCACGTGCATCCTCGACGGCGAGGACGTCGAGCTCACCCGGCTCGAGTTCGACCTGCTCGCCGAGCTGGCCGCGCACCCGAACGTGGTGTTCACGCGCGAGCGCCTGCTCGAGCGCGTGTGGGGCTACCAGTCGGGCGTTGGCGGCAAGACCGTGGACGTGCACGTGGCCAACCTGCGCCGCAAGCTCGGCAAGGACCTGCCGATCGTCGCCGTGCGCGGGGTGGGCTACCGGCTGGACACCTCGGGGTCGTGAGCGAGCGGCAGGGGGAGCGCCCCTGGTCGCGGTTCCTCCCGGCCTCCTATCGCGGCCGCATCGCGCTGGCCATCGGGGCAGCGCTGGTGATCGCCGTGGTCGCCACGCAGCTCCTCCTGGGCCTCTTCGTGGGCACGCGGGTGCAGCGGGAGGTGACGCAGCAGCTTCGCCAGCAGGGCGAGGAGATCGCCGCGGTCGCGCGCGACGAGGGCTACGCCGGCATCGCGGCGGCCAAGAGGTTCCTGCCCGGCACGCGCGTGGTGGTGCGCCGCGACGGCGAGGTGGTGTACTGGAGCGACCCGGTGCAGGTGCTCGAGGCGCGCGCCGTGGTGACCGAGGGCGACATCGAGGTGACCCTCGAGCGCGAGGCAGATGCCGGCGTGTGGGGCGAGTGGGTGGTGCCGGTGGTGGTGGGTGGCGTCATCCTGGTGATCGGTGGCGTGGCGTGGTGGCTCGCCGGACTCGCCAGCCGTCGACTGCGGCGCGAGGCACAGGCCCTGGCAGGCCAGGCCGAGCGCGTGGCCGGCGGCGACCTCGATGCCCGCGTCGAGGTTGACGACGGCGAGCTCTCGCGCGTGGCCACCTCGCTCAACGCCATGACCGAGCAGCTGGCCGACACCGACCGTCGCCAGAGGGAGTTCCTCGCCGACGTGGCGCACGAGCTCCGCACCCCGATCACCTCGATCGACGGCTTCGCATCGGCGCTGGTGGACGGCGCGGCGCGCACGGATGAGGACCGCCGCGAGGCCGCCGAGACCATCAAGGAGGAGTCCGACCGACTCTGCGCCCTGGTGAGCGACCTGCAGGCGCTCACGGTGGCCGACCTCCACCAGGAGGTCGCGCGCGAGCCGGTGGACCTCGTGGAGTGCTGCCGCGACGTCGTGCACCGCCTCGAGCGCACGGCCGGGGAGAATGGCGTGCTCCTGCGCGGTCCCACCGACGGGCAGGAGCCGATCGTGGCGGAGACGAATGGGGCGCACGTGCAGACAATCCTGCAGAACCTGGCCACCAACGCGATCCGCGCCACGCCGGCTGGCGGCACCGTGAGGATCACCGCCGCGCAGGCCGGCGACGACGTGGCGCTCGAGGTGGCCGACACCGGGGTGGGCATCCCGGCCGAGCACCTGCCGCGTATCTTCGACCGCATGTACCGGGTGGATACCGCGCGCGACCGCGCGTCCGGCGGCACGGGCCTCGGCCTCGCGATCGTCAAGGGCCTCGTCGATGCCCTCGGGGCGCGCATCGAGGTGCAGAGCACCCCGGGGGAGGGCAGCACGTTCCGCGTGCTGGTGCCAATGGCTGCAGCGGTGGACGCGTGACCTCCCGGCGGCGCGTGGTCGCGCTGGCGCTCAGCGGCATGCTGGTGGCAGGCGGCCTGGTGGGAACGGGCACCGCCTCGGCGGCCCCCGCGCTCAGCATCATGGCGTTCCGGGTGATGGAGCCCGGGGGCAAGAAGCCCGCCACGCAGCCGCTCAAGCGCGGGGTGGCCTACTCATATCGGCTCGACTACCGCATCGGCGGGCGCTCGGTGGTGCGCGTGCGCCGCTCCGGCGCCTTCTGGTCGCCCTACGGCGACAAGCTGGTGGCCATCCGCCCGCGCCCGCAGACTGCCGATCCCGGCCGCTACTTCGCGTCAGACCCGGTGCGCGTGGCCCGCTCGGACAGCCCCGGGGAGTACCGCCTCACGTACTCGATCACGGCCACCGATTCGACGGGATCCACCACCCGCACGGCCGAGCTGCGCATGAGGTTCCGCTAGCGGCGTAGGCTTCGGGGGCTGCCGAAACAAAGGAGTCTCCCCGTGGCACAGCACCGCTACATGCTCCCCGAGGACCGGATCCCGGACCACTGGTACAACATCGCGGCCGACCTGCCGTCGATGCCCCCTCCGCCGCTCAACCCCGGAACCGGTGAGCCCATCGGCCCCGAGGCGCTCGCCGCCATCTTCCCGATGGCGCTGATCGAGCAGGAGGTCTCCGCCGAGCGGTACATCCCGATTCCCGACGCCGTGCGCGAGGTCTACGCCATGTGGCGCCCCACGCCGCTCTACCGGGCCCTCGGCCTTGAGCAGGCGCTCGGCACCAACTGCAAGATCTTCTACAAGTACGAGGGCGTCTCGCCCGCGGGCAGCCACAAGCCCAACACCTCGGTGCCGCAGGCCTTCTACAACAAGCAGGCCGGCGTGAGGAAGCTCAGCACCGAGACCGGTGCGGGGCAGTGGGGCTCATCGCTGTCGTTCGCCTGCCAGCACTTCGGCCTGGAGTGCGAGGTGTTCATGGTGCGGGTGTCGTACGACTCCAAGCCCTACCGCCGCCTGATGATGGAGACCTGGGGCGGCACGTGCATCGCCAGCCCATCGGAGCAGACCAACGCCGGCCGGGCGATCCTCGCTGAGAACCCGGACTCCTCGGGCAGCCTGGGCATCGCCATCAGCGAGGCCGTCGAGGTTGCCGCCACCCACGACGACACCAACTACGCGCTGGGATCGGTGCTCAACCACGTGCTGCTGCACCAGACCGTGGTGGGCCAGGAGGCCAAGGAGCAGCTCGAGATGGCCGGGGCATACCCGGACGTCGTGGTGGGCTGCGTCGGCGGCGGCTCCAACTTCGCCGGCATCTCGTTCCCGTTCCTGCAGGACAAGATCGCCGGCCGCGACATCCGCATCGTGGCCGTGGAGCCCGCCTCGTGCCCCACGCTCACGCGCGGCACCTACGGCTACGACTTCGGCGACACCGCGCAGATGACCCCGCTCCTGCCCATGCACTCGCTGGGCCACGGGTTCATCCCGCCGTCGATCCACTCGGGTGGCCTCAGGTACCACGGCATGGCGCCGCTGGTGAGTCATGTCGTGCATGAGGGCCTCGTGGAGGCCACCTCCTACGGGCAGGTGGAGTGCTTCACCGAGGCCGTGCGCTTCGCGCAGGCCGAGGGCATCATCCCGGCGCCCGAGCCGTCGCACGCCATCCGCCACGTCATCACCGAGGTGGAGCGCGCGCGGGAGGAGGGCGTGGAGAAGACGATCCTCTTCAACCTCTGCGGGCACGGCCACTTCGACATGGCCGCCTATGCGGACTTCCTCGGCGGCAACATGCAGGACCTCGACGTGGACGAGGGCGAGCTCGCCCGGGCCTCCGAGGCCCTGGCCGCCCTGCCGGGAATCGGCTGAGGAAGACCCGGGTACCGGACGCCTGATCGCCCGGGGGTCACGGCCTGGCGCCGTGGCCCCGCGGGGCGGTCGGGCGTCACCCCCGCCCGCCCGCTACTCCACGCTCGGGGTGGAGTCGCCGCCCTCTTCCAGCGCGGCGGCCTCCTCGGCCGCCTTGCGGGCCGCCGACTTGCCGAGGCGCCATGCGCCGTAGCAGAGGAACAGGCCGATCACGAGGTAGGGCAGGCCGAACAGCAGGTTGTTGTCCCCGAGGAAGACCAGGAACACGATGCCCCCGACCACGAAGATCAGGCCGAGGAGCCACGTGAAGAAGACGCCGCTCGCGGTGTTCACGAGGCGGCCTCCCCGAAGTGGGACTCGATGGCCTCGACGATGCGCGGGGCGAGTTCCGACCAGTCGGCGGAGTCGGTCTTCGTGACGCTCACGAAGTTGGCCGTGGCGAACACGTTGGTCACGTCACCCAGCGCGAAGATGGCCGCGCCGAGAGGGGATGCCGCCGGGTCGCTGCCCTCCTTGAACGTCTCGGCGCCGCCGCCCGTGGAGGCGCGGTCGAGCGTGAACTTCACGGCGTTCGGGTTTGGAGTGGGCTCGGGAGAGACCTGCACCGCTTGCACCTTCCGGGGTCGCTTGACGCCCCAAGACTAGGCGGGTCGGCCCCCCGAGTGGTTGGTACGGTCCTCGGCATGAGCAACGACGCCGAACGCCAGCGCCTGGCGGCCCTCCTGGCCGAGCGGGCCCTCTTCCGCGAGTCCGTCGTGCTGGCCTCGGGCCGGCGCTCGGACTACTACCTCGACGTGCGGCAGGTGCTGCTCGATCCCGAGGGCGCGCACCTCGCGGGGCGCCTCTCGTACCCGCTGCTGGCGCCTGCCGGCCCGCGCGCCGTCGGTGGCCTCACCCTCGGAGCTGATCCGCTCGTGTGCGCCGTGAGCGCGGCCGCCTATGCCGACGGCACGCACTGGACCGGCTTCTTCGTGCGCAAGGAGGCCAAGAAGCACGGCCTGCAGCACTGGATCGAGGGCCCCTTCGTGGAGGAGGGCACCCCGGTGGCGATCGTGGACGACGTGCTCACCAGCGGCGGGTCGATGCTCACGGCGCTCGAGCGCGCCCGCGCGGCCGGCGCCGAGGTGGTGGCCGCGCTCGTGGTGGTGGACCGCGGTGAGGATGACGGCCGCGCGAAGGTGGAGGCCGAGCTCGGCGGCGCCCCGCTCCACGCCCTGTTCACCGCGCAGGAGCTGCTCGCCCTCTGACCTCCGATGCCCCCCTCGTGCTGCGCGTGGCCGGCCCCCTCGCCGAGGTGGCCGATGCGTCCGGCACGCGGGAGGTACGCCTTGCCCCGCGCCTGCCGGGCGGCCCGCCCGTGGCCGGCGATCGCGTGGTGGTGGACGACACCGGCACGCAGGGGATCATCCGCGAGATCCTCCCGCGGCGCACGGTGCTCGAGCGCATCGGCAGCGGCGGACGCGTGCGTGCGGTGGTGGCCAACGCCGACCTGCTCGTGGTGGTGGCCGCCGTTGCCGAGCCGCCGCTCGTGCCACGCCTCATCGACCGCTACGCCGTGGCGGCGGTGGCGGGCGGCCTCGACCTCGCGGTGGTGCTGACCAAGCACGACCTTCCGCACGACGCCGATGAGGTGGCCACGGTGGTGGCCCGCCAGCGCGCGGCCGGCCATGTGGTGCTCATCGGATCGGCGCTCGACCCCGCGCTCGTCGGCCAGGTGCGCGAGCTCGTGGACGGGCGCATCGCTGCGCTCGCCGGCCACTCGGGAGTGGGCAAGTCGACACTCACCACCGCGCTCACGGGCGTGCAGCGCGCGGTGGGGGAGGTGTCCGATCGGCTGCGCAGCGGACGCCACACCACCACCGATCCCCGGCTCATCCCGCTTCCCGGTGGCGGCGCCGTTGTGGACACCGCCGGGGTGCGGTCGTTCTGGCTGCCGCCGATGGGCGCGCCGCAGATCGCCGCGGGCTTCCCGGACATCGCCGACGCGGCATCGCGCTGCCGCTTCCCCGACTGCCGGCACATGGGCGATGCCGGCTGTGCCGCGGTGGACGAGGTGGACCCCGAGCGCCTGGCGTCGTACCGCGCGCTGGTGGAGGCCGCGGAGTCGGCGGAGCGATTTGCGCGAGGCCGTGATTAGTTACGTATGATGCGAAGTGTCGCCCGTCCGGGCACGTGAATCCCCAAACGCGACGCCGCGCAGAGGTATGAAATGAGCACCAAGAAGACCGGCTGGGAGGAGCTCGACAAGTGGGTTGGTGACGGTGGCGGAAGCGCCTCCGACGCCCCCTCAGGCGAGAAGAAGACCGGCTGGGAGGCCCTCGACAAGTGGGTCGGCGGTGGAGCCCCCCCCGAGGGCGTTCCCGCCACGGGCGAGAAGAAGACCGGCTGGGAGGCCCTGGACAAGTGGGTGGGCGACGGCGGCGGGGGCGGCGGCGATGCCCCGGCCGGCGGGAAGACCACCGGCTGGGAGGCCCTCGACAAGTGGGTGGGCCCCGATGGTGCCCCCACCGAGGCCGGCGCCACCGGATCCAGCGCACCGGCTGCGAAGTCGTCGGGCGGCGGCTTCATGGGCTGGCTCAAGCGCCTCTTCGGCGGCAAGTAACGCCGACGCCATGCGGGTAGCATCCCCCAGGTAAGCCACCAGGGGGATACCGCATGGCGTCCGGCGACGCGACCATCGGCAGCATCGAGAAGATCCTCGGCAAGGACGCCAAGGGACTTCTCGAGCATCGCTGCAAGACCATCCCGGCCTCGCGCATCAGCGCACCGGGTCCGGACTTCATCGATCGCGTCGTCAGCAGCAGCGACAGGCCCATCCCCGTGCTGCGCTCGCTGCAGCAGATGTTCGACCACGGCCGCCTCGGCGGCACCGGCTACCTGTCCATCCTCCCCGTCGACCAGGGCATCGAGCACTCGGCCGGCGCGTCGTTCGCCAAGAACCCGGCCTACTTCGACCCGGCCAACATCGTCGAGCTGGCCATCGAGGGCGGCTGCAACGCGGTGGCCACCACCTCGGGCGTGCTGGGCGCCGTGGCGCGCAAGTACGCGCACAAGATCCCCTTCATGCTCAAGATCAACCACAACGAGTTCCTGGGCTACCCGAACGCCTACGACCAGATCATGTTCGCGTCGGTGGAGCAGGCCCGCGACATGGGCTGCGTGGCCGTGGGCGCCACCATCTACTTCGGGTCGGACGAGAGCAAGCGGCAGATCCAGGAGGTCGCGCAGGCCTTCGAGATCGCCCACGAGCTCGGCATGGCCACGGTGCTCTGGTGCTACCTGCGCAACCCGGCGTTCAAGACCGCCGACGAGGACTTCCACACGGCCACCGACCTCACCGGGCAGGCCAACCACCTGGGCGTGACGATCCAGGCGGACATCATCAAGCAGAAGGCCCCCGACACCGCGGCGTCGGGCTTCGACACCCTGAAGTTCGGCAAGACCGACCCGCGCATGTACTCCAAGCTCATGAGCGACCACCCGATCGACATGACGCGCTACCAGGTGGCTCACTGCTACATGGGCCGCATCCCGCTCATCAACTCGGGCGGCGCCTCAGGCGACAACGACCTTCACGACGCCGTGTACACGGCGGTGGTGAACAAGCGCGCGGGCGGCACCGGCCTCATCAGCGGGCGCAAGGCCTTCCAGCGCCCGATGAAGGAGGGCGTGGGCCTGCTCAACGCCATCCAGGACGTCTACCTCTGCGACGAGATCGGCCTGGCCTAGCCGCTCAGGCGTGACCCCGGTCACTTGGTGCGGCTCGTGCGCGCGGGTATGGTCAGCGCATGGCGCGTGTGAGGCATGAGCGATCGGCTGGCGGAGTGCTGCTGATCCCCATCGGGGATCACCTGCTCGTGCCGCTCATCACCGTGCCGGGTAGCGAGGTGGTGGGGCTTCCGAAGGGGCGCATCGAGCACGGCGAGAGCGCGGTGGAGGCCGCCGTGCGCGAGATGCGCGAGGAGGCCGGGCTCACCGGAATGGTGCTCGAGGTCCTCGGCACCATCTCGTACCGCTTCTGGGCCCGCGCCGAGAAGAGCCGGGTGAACAAGAGCGTCGACTTCTTCCTCATGCTCTACCGCGCGGGCTCGCCGGCCAGCTACCGGCCCGACGAGGTAGAGAACGTGCGCCTCGTGCCGCTCGCCGAGGCCGAGGCCATGCTGAGCCACGACGGCGAGAGGGCCATCATCCGCGCCGCCCGCCGCCGCGTGCGCGACCTCAGCGCTGACGGCTTCCTCGCCGTGCGCGACCCGCTCACGCGCGATCGCCTCATCGCGGCGGTCGCGTAGCCGCATGTTCGCCCTCAACTTCTACTCGCCCCTCTTCATCGACCAGCTGCGCAAGGGGCGCAAGACCGCCACCATCCGGCTGGGCGACAAGCGCCGCAAGTACGAGCGCGGCCAGCTGGTGTGGGTGACCGTCGGCCACCGCCACGGCCCGCGCCAGCGCCTGTTCACGGCGATCATCGATGACGTCACCTACAAGCGGGTGGGCGACCTCACGCAGCGCGAGATCGAGCGCGACAACCCGGAGTTCCGCCTCGTCGAGGACACCATGCAGTTCCTCACGCACATCTACTCGCGTGACATCACCGAGGACGACGAGGTGACCGTGGTGCACTTCAGCGAGGTCATCGAGTTCCCGCCGCTGGACTGACCCGCCTGGTCCTGCATGCCGACTGGAGCATGCGACCACAGGCCCGCTGGGTGGTGCGGGCAGACGACCGGGGTGATGGATGGACGCTCTCGGCGCCCGAGAGATGGGATGCCGCGCGGCACATGCCGGTCATCCTCGAGCCCGGTGCCGACGCCGTGGTGGCCGGCTTCGACGTGCCCCTGGGCGTGCCGGCGGCCTGGGCGGCGCAGGCGGGCATCCGGTCGTTCCGTGACCTCCTCGGGCTCCTCGGGGATCCTGCCTGGCCCGAGCTCCTCGAGCCGGCGGAGTCGGCGGGGCAGGTGGGGGTGCGGCGCCCGTTCTATCCGCGCGCGCCCGGTGGTTCGCGGCGCGACCAACTCGTGCAGGGGCTCCGGCTGGCATCGGCCGACGACCTGCTGCGCGCCTGCGACCGCCCGGTGCCCGGGGTGATGGGCGCGGCGTCCCCGGTGTTCTGGCTGGTGGGGGCCCAGCAGGTGGGCAAGGCCGCCATCAGCGCGTGGCGCGAGGTGGTGGCGCCCGCGGCGGCCGCGCACGTGCGCCTGTGGCCCTTCGATGGCGACCTCCCCGGCATGGTCGCCGCCGGCACGTCGGTCATCTGCGAGTGCTACCCGCGCGCGGCGTACGAGTGGCCCCTGGGCTTTCCCCGCACGGGCTGGAGCAAGCGCCGGCAGGCAGACCGCCGCGCCCGTGCCGCGGACGCCCTAGCGTGGATCGCCGGGTCGGCCGTGCCCGTGCGCCCCGATCGCGGCATGCGCGCCGCGCTGGATGACGGCTTCGGTGCCGCGCCCGCGGGCGAGGACCCCTTCGACGCCACCATGGGCGCCCTGCAGGTGATCGCGGTGCTCGAGGGGCTCGTGCCCGCGGGGCCGGATCCCGCCATGCCGGATGCCCAGCGCGCGGTGGAGGGATGGATCCTCGGGCGGCCCCCGCAGGCCTAGCCGGTGCCGAGCGTGACGGCCGTCATCGAGATGCCCGTGGCGTTCACCGCGACGTTGCAGGGGCTGTCCTCGGTGAGGCGCAGGCGCAGCTGATAGGTGCCGGGCACCAGGTCAACGGGTCCGCTCACGTCGGATGCGATGCCGGCGATGGTCATCAGCGTCTTCGTGGTGGGGGCGTCCATCATGGGCCCCGAGCTGATCGACGCCACGCTCGCCCCGCCGCTCCA
>SXZC01000136.1 GCA_005788075.1 Actinomycetota bacterium | reverse complement strand
CTGGCCCTCGGCGTACAGCGTGTCGAACGCCAGGCTCGACTTCCCCGATCCCGAGAGCCCCGTGATCACCACGAGCCGATCGCGCGGGATCTCGACGCTCACGTCCTTGAGGTTGTGCTCCCGGGCACCGACGACGCTGATCGAACTCACTCGACCCATCGTAACCGGGTCCGCCGCCGCTCCGGCCTGCGAACATGTCCCCCGTGACCACGAAGTCGGAACGCGCCGAGTGGGCGCGCCACGCCGAGGCCAGCATCACCGCGGCGGGACTGCGCGCGGGCGGCGCCCGCAAGGCGGTCGTCGACCTGCTCGCCCAGCAGGACTGCTGCCTGAGCGCCCAGGAGATCCGCGACGCCCTCGCGGCCGAAGCCGGCCCCACCCCGGGCATGGCCAGCGTGTACCGGGCCCTCGACACGCTGGCCGACCTTCACCTCGTCCACCGGGTCGACCTGGGCCAGGTGGCCAAGTACGAGCCCGCGCACCCCGGCGGCGATCACCCCCACCACGCGGTGTGCCGCGAGTGCGGCGCCGTGGTGCCGATCGAGGACGACGCCGTGGAGGCCGCCATCCACGCGATGGCCGATCGCCTGGCATTCGACGTCGAGGGCCACGACATCACCCTGCGCGGTCGGTGCGCCCGCTGCGCGCGGTGATGCCCTTGGCCCCGCCCCGGGCGCGAGCCGCGCCCCGCGCATGAGCCCGGGGCGGGGACCCGCCTGCCCGGTAGCCTGAACGGACGTGGAATCCCCCGTACTGCCATCAAAGGGCCGCACGCTCCGTGGCGCCCTGAAACCGAACGCGGCGGCGCCGCTGTTGTGGCGCCCGGCGATCGCCATCGCGATCGCCTCCACGCTCGCCGGGTGGCTCACATGGCTGGCCGGCTACCGACCGCCCGAGGCGGCGAGGTTCATCGAGGGGCACTTCTCCCTCGGCCAGCACCTCGGCTTCGAATACCAGCTGTTCGTGATCGCGAAGGTGCTGCCGGCCGTGTTCGTGGCGTGGTTCGTCATGATGGCCGCCTCGTTCGTGCCGCGGAAGAAGAGCCTGCCGTCGGCCCTCTTGGCGGGCGTGGCCATGCTCGCGACGCTCTTGCTGGCCTGGGGGGCGGTCAAGAGCCCGTGGGCGGTCGGCGCCGTTATGGCCGTGGTGATCGCCATGGGACCCCTCGCGCGCCGGCACGGCGGCGCCGGTGCCGGCCTCGCCATGCTCGTGGCCGTCGCGTTCTTCTTCTTCGCGGTCATGGGCGCCGCGAAGGACCTCGACCCCGACGGCGTGCTGGTGCAAGCCGCCATCGGCACGGGCGCGGCCGTTCTGGTGCTGGTGGTCCTGTGGATCATCCGCCGCCTCACGGGGTTCGCGCTCATCCAGCAACCGCCGGCGAAGCCCAAGAGCACCGAGAAGCCCCCGCCGTTCTTCTCGGGCGGCATCGCCATGCGGCAGGCGCTGCTGCTCGGCGTGCTGCTCGGCACTACGGCTGGCCTCTGGGCCGCCACGAAGAACCACAACTACTTCTGGGTGATGGTGACCTTCTGGGCCATCACGCAGGCCACGCCCGACGCCACATTCGACCGCGGCCTCAAGCGCGTGGTGGGCGTGATGGTGGGGTGCCTGCTCATCGGCGGACTGGCCGTGGTGAGCACGCCAGACGTGGTGGTTACCGTCGGCTTCATCATGCTCTTCGTCGGCGTGGTCTGCTGGGCGCGTTACTACACCATCTACATCGCCGCGATCTCCATGATGACCGTCGCCCTGCACGGCGACCTCGAGAACTACGAATTCGGGCACTGGGTGCTGCTGCGCGTGGCCGACACGCTCGTCGGGCTCGTGATCGGCTTTGCCGCGTACTGGCTGGTCATCACCCTCCCCGAGTTGCGCAAGGCACATAGGGAGGCCGCCGCGGCGCCCCCGGCGGACGGCGGCTAGGGGGAGATGGCGGCCTTGGGGACGTCCGATGCCGACACGTGGCGGACCCCCCAGGCCACCGCGATCACGGCCACGGCCACCAGGGCCACCCCGATGACCGACGCCTCGATGCGCGCGGCATCGAGGTCGACCATGTCGCTTCCCGCCGAGACCAGCATCACGATCGCCGCCGACTCGAAGAACGCGTACCAGGTGTAGTTCTTCTGCATCACGGCGAACGCGGGCACGAGCAGCGCGAAGCCGATGATGTAGACGGCCCACTGCGGCAGGGGGATGAGCGAGATCGGGAGCACGATCGCCAGCCCCGCGATGGTGCCCACGAGGCGCTCCCTGCCCCGCTTGGTGTCGTCGCCCTGGACGATCGGGGGAATCACCACGATCAACGTCAGCGCCACCCAGTATCCATGCGGCAGGCCGGTGGCCACGGCGATCGACGTGCCGGCCACGAACAGCCCCGCGCACAGAGCGCCGGACACGGCCTCGTAGCCGGTCCACCTCACGTTGCCCGGCACCGTGGGCTTCATCCCCATCTTCCGCCCCGTCACCACGCCGAGGGCGCCGCCCAGCACGGCGAAGAGCGCCGTGAGCAGGGCGTCGCCGGTGCTCACCACGGTGGTGACGAGCGTGGGCACCATCCCGGCGTAGATCAGCGCGGGTAGGAAGCCGTATGGCAGCCCGATGCCGGCGGTGAGCCCCACGAAGCCCATCACCACCACCCACCCCCAGCCGTACCCGACCGTCGAGGTGGCGAGTGCGTACGCGCCGAGGAGCGGCACTACCCAGGCGGCGCGGCGCCAGCCGGACCGCATGGCGCCGGAGACCGCGGCGACGGTGCTCATGAGCGTGGCGGCGGCGGCACCCGGCCCCGCGACCACGAAGGCGATGACCATCGGCACGACAAGCACCAGCACGATGCCCACCACGACCTTCGCCACGCGGCGCGCGAGCGGGGGCTTAGTGGTGGTGGTCTCCGTGGCCATGCTCGTGATCATGCCCGACAATCGGCCCGCGCACATGCGGACCCCCGGGCCCATGGTGGTGCTCGTGGCCGTGGTGCGGATCGATGACGACGGGCCCGGTGGCATCGGAGATGACCACCCCGAACGCCTGCGCCAGGGATTCCGCGGTGAGCGCATCAGCCGGCGGCCCGCAGGCCACGACGCGCTCGGCCACCACCAGCACCACGTCGGCGCGCTGGGCCTCGCGCACGTCGTGGGTGGCCGTGACGATCACCGACCCCCGCGCGCGCTCGGAGTCCATCACGCCCAGGTACCGCTCGCGGCTGGCGGCATCGAGGCCCGATGTCGGCTCGTCGAGCAGCAGCACGTCGGCGCGGCGGCAGATGGCCTGCGCCAGGTGCACTCGCTGGCACTGCCCGCCGGACAGCGTGCCCAACGGCTGGTCGGCGAGGTCGGTGATGCCCATGGCCGCCATGGCGTCGTCCACCATCGCCTGGTCGTCGGCGCGCAGGCGGCCGGTGAGCCCGCGGGCGGGCCAGCG
>SXZC01000135.1 GCA_005788075.1 Actinomycetota bacterium | reverse complement strand
TGGAGACGCTGCACCTGCGCATGGAGCGTCACTGCAGCAACGCCATGGCCATCGCCAAGCACCTCGAGGCGCACCCCGAGGTGGAGTGGGTCGACTACCCGGGGCTGTCTTCGTCGAAGTACCACGAGCTGGCCAACAGGGTGCTCGATGGCGGCTACGGCGCCATCCTCACCTTCGGCATCCGCGGTGGCCGCGACGCCGGCCAGGCGTTTATCTCCAACCTCGACCTGTTCAGCCACCTGGCCAACATCGGCGACGCCAAGTCGCTGGCCATCCACCCGGCCACCACCACGCACTCGCAGCTGAACGACGAGGAGCTCTCGCTCGCCGGCGTGCGGCCTGAGACGGTGCGCCTGTCGGTGGGCATCGAGAACGTCGGGGACCTCATCTCGGACCTCGACCAGGCCATCGCCAAGGCGACGGCCGGGGTGGGGGCACCCGCCTGACCACCAGCACTCCAGCCGAGGGGATCGGGCTCACCGAGACCCAGCGGGTCGTCCTGTTCACGCAGGACGACCCGCTCGTGCTGGAGTCGGGCGCCTCGCTGGGCCCCGTGGAGGTGGCGTACGAGACGTACGGCACGCTCAACGCCGATCGCAGCAACGCGATCTACGTGTGCCACGCGCTCACCGGTGACGCCCATGCGGCGGGGCACCACGGCGACCCGGACCGCCGTGGGTGGTGGGACAACATCATCGGCCCGGGCCGGCCGGTGGACACCGACCGCTTCTTCGTCATCTGCTCCATCCTGCTGGGCGGGTGCCAGGGCACCACGGGCCCGTCGTCCGAGGACCCGGCCACCGGCAGGCCGTACGGGCTGGGATTCCCGCTCTACACCGTGCGCGACCTGGTGGAGGTGCACCGGGCGCTGCTCGCGCACATGGGCATCGATCGCCTGGCCGGCGCCATTGGCGGGTCGCTCGGCGGCATGCAGGTGCTGCAGTGGGTGATCGATCACCCCGACGAGATCAGCGCCGCGCTGGTGATCTGCTCGTCGTCGCGCCTCTCGGCGCAGAACATCGCCTTCAGCGCGGTGGCGCGCGAGGCCATCATGCGCGACCCCGACTTCCAGGACGGCGACTACTACGGCACCGGGCGCGCGCCGGACACCGGGCTGTCGATTGCGCGGATGATGGCCCACATCACGTATCTCTCCGAGGAGTCCATGCGCGAGAAGTTCGGGCGCCGCCTGCAGCACGGCGACGCCCCGCGCTTCGACTTCTCGGTGGACTTCCAGGTGGAGTCGTACCTGCAGCACCAGGGCGAGTCGTTCCTCAAGCGCTTCGACGCCAACACCTACCTCTACATGACCCGGGTGATGGACTACTTCGACGCCTTCGCCGACCCCGCGACGGTGGGCGCGAGCCTCGAGGGCACCTCCACGAAGTTCCTCGTGGTCTCGTTCGACAGCGACTGGCGCTTCGACACCGACCACTCCCGCGAGATCGTGCGCCAGCTGCAGTCGTGGCGCGTGCCGGTGACCTTCCGCGAGATCGAGAGCCCGTGGGGCCACGACTCGTTCCTGCTGGAGATCCCGGAGTACCACCGCACGGTCGAGGCATTCCTCGACCGCACGGCCGACGACCTGGGCATCTAGCGCGCGGGGGAGTGGGGGACAGTCACTGCCCCCGGTAGCCTCACGGGCCATGTCCCTTCGTCCCGACCTCGACGTGGTCGCCGCCATGGTGCACCGCGGGCGGCGTGTGCTCGACCTCGGCTGCGGTGACGGGGCGCTGCTCGCGCACCTCATCGACGAGCGGGGGTGCGACGGCACCGGCGTGGAGATCTCGGACGAGGGGTTCCACGCCTGCGTGGCGCGCGGGGTGCCCGTGGTGGTGGCCGACATCGACCAGGGGCTCGATGACGTCGAGGACGATGCCTACGACGTGGTGATCCTCTCGCAGACCCTGCAGGCCACCCACCGGCCGGCCCTCGTGCTGCAGGAGATGATGCGCGTGGGGAAGGTGGGCATCGTGTCGTTCCCCAACTTCGGCCACTGGCGCCTCAGGTGGTCGCTCGCCGCGCGCGGCCGCATGCCCGCCAGCCGCTCGCTGCCGTACCACTGGTACGACACCCCCAACATCCACCTCTGCACCATCCGCGACTTCGAGACCCTGCTCGCGCACGAGGATCTCCGCACCATCCGCCGCGTGCTGCTCGACGAGCGCGGCCGTCCGCTGGACGACTACCGCCGCCGCCGCCCCAACCTGCTGGCCGCCGGCGCCGTGTACATGGTGGGACCCTCCATCCCGTGACCCTCGCCGCCCTCTCGGCGCTGATCATCATCGGGATCGGCGTGCTGCTGCGGCAGCTCGGCGTGATGAAGCGCGAGCACGCGCCGATCCTCGTGCAGGCCACCCTCTATGTGCTGCTGCCGGCCCTGGTGCTGGACATCATGATCGGGGCGAAACTCGACTGGGGCCTCATCCTCGTCCCCTTCGTGTCGTACGCGGTCACGGCCGTGATGACGCCCTTCGCCATCATCTTCGCCCGCATGATGCGGCTCGGCCGCGCCGCCACCGGCGGGGTGATCCTGATGATCGCCGTGGCCAACACCGGCTTCTTCGGCCTGCCCCTCATCGCGGCCTCGGGCGGCGAGTTCTCGCTCACCGTGGCCGTGATGTACGACGCCATCGGCACGGGCATCCTCATCTGGACCTTCAACCCCATCGTGGCCGCGTGGTTCGGCCGCGGCGAGGTGGAGGACGCCATGACCATCCGGCAGTCGCTCAAGGGCCTGCTGCTGCCGCCGATGTGGATGCTCATCACCGGGCTCATCCTCAACCTCGTGGGCGTGCACGAGCTCTGGAACTGGCTGCAGGTGCCGGTCGACTACCTGGCGGCGGCGCTGTTCCCGGTGGTGATGCTCTATGCCGGCCTGGTGCTCGACTGGTCGGGCATCAGGGAGAACTGGCGCACGATCGCGGGCGTGTCGGTGCTCAAGCTGGCGCTCATGCCGGTGATGGCCTTCGGCATCGCCTACCTCTTCGGCTTCCGCGGCAATCAGCTCGACACCCTCATCGTGCTGGGCGCCATGCCCAGCGGAATGATGGCCCTCGTCATGGGCGCGCACTACCGTCTGCCCGTCAACCTGCTCGCGGCGTGCGTGGCCGTCACCACCGTGCTCTCGCTCGTCACCATCCCCATCGTCACGGCGGTGATCACCTGACCCCGCAGCCATTCAGCCAGCGCCTCACGGCGAACGTGGAAGCCCGCCGCAGCCAGGTGGTGCTGGGGCTCGACCCCGACCCCGCCCGCGTTGACGGCGGCGCCACCGGTGCCCGCGACTTCTGCCTGCGCGTCATCGAGCAGGCGGCGCCCCACTGCGTGGCGGCCAAGCCGCAGATGGCCTGCTTCGAGCGCTTCGGGGCGGAGGGGTGGCAGGCATTCGAGGACGTCGCGCAGGCGGCGTCGGATGCCGGACTGCTGGTGATCGCCGATGGCAAGCGCGGCGACGTGGACGCCACGGCACGCCACTACGCCGCGGCGTTCCTGCGCCCGCCCGTGGACGCCCTCACCGTGAACCCCATGCTCGGCACCGACGCCGCGCAGCCCTTCCTCGATACCGCCGCCACCACGGGCACGGGGCTTTTCGTGCTCGTGCGCACGTCCAACCCCGGGGCCGCCGAGCTGGAGGACCTCCCGCTGGCCGATGGCCGCCCCTGGCACGAGGCCGTGGCCGATCTGGTGCGCGGCTGGGGCGCGCAGGTGCCGCCGCGCGATTGCGGGCTGTCGTCCATCGGCGCGGTGGTGGGCGCCACGGTGCCCGAGCGCATCGACCGCTTGCGCGAGCTCATGCCCGACCAGCCCTTCCTGCTGCCGGGCGTGGGCGCGCAGGGGGGAGACCCCGCCCGCCTCGGCCCGGCCTTCGGCGGCAACATCGCCGGGGCGCTGGTGTCGGCCAGCCGGTCGGTCATCTACGCCGACGACCCCGCGGCCGCCGCGCGCGACCTGCGCGATGTCGTGTGGACCGCCTGGGAGTCGGTGGGCGCGGGGTAGCATGCATCCGCCCTCCGATCCCCGCAAAATGGAGCGTCCCGTGCACCGCATCACCCTCGCCGTCACCGCCTCTGCCGTCGTGGCCGCGGGCGCCCTGCTCGCCGGCTGCGGCTCGTCGTCCGACACCGCCTCCACCGCGCCCGCCGGCAGCACCGGCACCACCCGCGCCGCGGCCGCGGACGGGGTGAACCCCAAGGTGACGATCGCCAACAACCTGCCGGTAGCCGTCACGGCCACCACGCGCGACCTCTGCATCTCGGGCAACTGCCAGGTGACCCCCTGGACCCCCGACGGAAACCCCTTCTCCGGCCCGTCGAAGCTTTCGAAGCAGGCGATCCCCCCGGGCGGCACGGTGGAGCGCTCGTGGAACGCCATCACCTTCTCCGAGCCGCACTGCCGCGCCGACCTGCGTGCGGGATCGGACTACAAGAACCCCAACCGCGCCGTGGTGTTCGTGGACTTCACCGACGCGTCGGGCAAGCCGACCATCAAGCTGGCCCACGACGGCCGCGACTACTACGCGCTGGTGCAGATGGGCTTCGCGCCCGCGGACCCCTCCGCGAAGCCGGCGTGCGGCAGCGACCCGGTGCTCAGGGCTGCGGGCTGGATCGGCGGTCGGGGCACGCGCGAAGCGCTCAATGGGGCGTCGCAGTGCCCGGTGCAGGTCGTTGAGTCCGAGTTCGCGGAGTTCACCTACGTGGGCGCCGACGGCAAGACCGCGCGCGGCACGGGCACGATCTCGTGCGGCATCGGCACC
>SXZC01000134.1 GCA_005788075.1 Actinomycetota bacterium | reverse complement strand
TCGGCGAACTGGCCGGCGTAGCGCGCGGCGAAGCGACCCGCGCCGAGGCGCGCGGCCAGCATCTCCACCACCCGCTGCCCGGCGTTGTGCCGGGTGCGGGCGTACCGCGGGCCCGGGTTTCCCAGGCCGACCACCAGGCGGACCGGCGGCGCCTCGGCTGCCGCGTCCGCCACGGGCCGCTACTCGCCCTCGGACTCCGCGGAGGAATCGCCATCGGATGCCGGGGCCTCGCCGTCGCCACCCTCGGCTCCCTCGGCGCCCTCGCCGAGCCCCTCCTCGTCGGCGGCCAGCGCGGCGCGCGTGACCATGACCGACGCGATGCCGTACTCGGCCTCGGTGACGATTGTGCATCCCGCAGGAGCCACCAGGTCGCTCGCGTGCACGGACTCCCCGAGCCCGATCTCGCTGATGTCGAACTCGATGGAGCGCGGCAGGGCGTCCGGCAGGGCGCGCACGCGCACCGTGAGGCTGGTCTGGTCGAGGATGCCGCCCTCGCGCACGCCGGCGGCGGTGCCCACGAGGATCACCGGCACGTCGGCCTCCACCTCGATGGTGAGGTCCACTTCCTGCAGGTCGAGGTGGATGATCTCGTCGCGCACGGGGTCGCTGTCCCACTGCTTGAACAGCACGGTGCGCGGGGCGTCGGAGTCGATCGTCAGGTCCACCACCGCGGAGCGGATGCCGCCCCGGCGGATGAGGCGGCGCACCTCGTACTCGTCGGCGTCGAAGGCCAGCGAGTCGCCGCCGGGCTGGTAGAGCACGCCCGGGACCCGGCCCGCCTTGCGCAGGCGCCGCGTCTTGGCGGTGCCGCGCGCCTCGCGCGTGCTGACGGAAAGGGGAACATGCTGCGCCATCTGGGTGAATCCTCCGACGTCTGGTCCGGACCGACGCGGGACAATAGCGACTTAGCCGCCCTCTCTCACCCCGATGCGGGCATGCAGGCGGCGAAGCGGCCCCGGAGCCCACCAGTTCCACTTGCCGAGGAGGGCCATGAGCGACGGCACGAGCAGGGCGCGCACGATGGTGGCATCGAGCGCCACGGCCACGGCCGTGCCGATGCCGAGCTCCTTGATGATGACGATGCGGGAGGTGGCGAACGCCCCCATGGCGATGCAGAACAACAGCGCCGCCGCGGTGACCACGCGCCCCGTGCGCTGCAGCCCGAGGGCCACCGATTCACGCTCCCCGCCGCCGTTGTCGCGTATCTCCTTGATGCGCGATAACAGGAACACGGCGTAGTCGGTGGACAAGCCGAAGGCCAGCGCGCCGATGAGGATGGGCTGGGTGAGGTCCACCGCCCCCTGGCTGTCGTACTGCAGGAAGCCCTCGAGGTTGCCGTCCTGGAAGATCAGCACGAGCACGCCGAGCGTGGCGCCCAGCGTGAGCACGTTCATGATCACGGCCTTGATCGGCAGCAGCACCGATCCCGTCATCAGGAACAGGGCCACGATCGTGACGGCCACGATGATGAGCGCGGCCCACGGCAGGTGCGCCCCCAGGCTGCTGCGCTGGTCGACGAACAGCGCCGTGAACCCGCCGACCCTGGTCGGGTAGGGGTCGTCGATGGCCTGGATCTCCTGCACCAGGTCGATCGTGCGGTCATCGAGCGCGCGGTACTTCGAGGTGGCATCGATCTGCCAGGTGCCCTCGCCCACGAACCGGGGCGGGCTGACGTTCTTGGTGGCCGGCAGCGCGTCGATCTCGCGGGTCACCTCGAGCAGGCGGCGCGATGCCTGCGGGGTGTCCGGCGCACGGGCCGAGAGGAAGATCGGAGTGCCGTTGCCGCTCGGGAACTCCCTCGTGAGCATCTGGTCCACCTGGCGCGCGTTGGCGCTCTGCGGCAGCACGCTCGAATCGGTGGTCGTGAACTTCACGCCGAACGCCGGCAGCGCCAGCAGCACCATGAAGCCGCCGCTCACCAGCGCCACCACCACGGGCCGACGCATCACGAAGTGCGAGAGGCGGTACCACCCGCCGGACTCCTCCACCTTGTCGGCGGCCTCGCTGCGCGCGCGCCACCTGCGCGGGGCCAGCGCGTTGATGCGCATGCCGAGCAGGGCCATCACCGCCGGCAGCACCCCCACGGCCACGACGGCCGCCACGAGCGCCACCACCAGCCCCCCGAAGCCCATGGAGAAGAGGAAGTTCTGGGGGAAGATCATCAGCGCCGCGAGCGCCGCTCCCACGGTTATCGCGCTGTACACCACGCTCTTCCCGGCGGTGCGCACCGTGTTGGCCAGGGCCGTTGCCGTGGCGCCATGCGCCGCGATCTCCTCGCGGTAGCGCGACACCATGAGCAGGCTGTAGTCGATGGCGAGGCCCAGCCCGAGGCCCGTCACGAGGTTGAGGGCATACACCGACATGCCGAAGGCCTCGTTGCCCACCCCGAGGAAGAAGAACCCCCCGAAGATCACCAGGGCGCCCATGAGCGGTGGCAGCAATGCGGCCACCAGGCCCCGGAACACCCAGAGCGACACCAGGAAGAGCAGCGGGAAGGCGATGAGCTCGGCGCGCAGGAGGTCCTCTCCCACGATCGCGCTGGTCTCGGCCGCGGCGGTCCACGCCCCGCCCACCGTCACCCCGGGCACCTTGCTGAGCTCGTCGTCCAGGCGCCGCGCGGCCGCCTGGCTCTCGTCCTCGTTGATGTCGCCGAAGTAGGCGAGCACGGCGGCCTTCGAGCCGTCCTTCGAGGTGAGGTTGGGCGACTGCGGTGACGGCCCGGCGACGCGGGCGACGTCGGGGTCGTCCTTCATCACCTTCGCGACGCGGTTGACCTCGGCCTGGCCCTTGGGCGAGGCGATCGGCACACCGGGGTCGACGATGGCCACCATCGACGGCACGGCCGACGCGCCCGTGGCGGCGACGATCTCCTCCTGCGCCAGCACGGAGTTGGAGTCCGGGTCGTTGAAGCCGCTCGCCGACAGGTTGCCGATGAGCGTGAGGCCGATTGCCAATGCCGCGGCTGCAATGAGCAGCGACGTGATGATGACCCGGACTGGGTGCGCGTGCGATACGCGCGCTATGCGGTCGAGCACTCCCTCAGATTAGGGCATGCGGTGCTGCCACTCGGCCAGCCACGAACGGGCGTGCGAGCCGAGCCGGTACGCGCCCACCCCGTTGGAGAGCATCGCGCGACCCGCCGGCGTCGACTCTGCGAGCGCCCACTGGCACTGCATGGGTGTCACGCAGGAGGGCGGGAGCACCCCCGCCGGGTAGGCGTTGGGGCCGGTGAGCAGCAGGTGCAGCTTCGACGGATCGCCACCGGCGCGCTGGTACTCCGCGGTGAAGGCGGCGGGCGCCGTGCGCCACTCGGTGACCGTGAGCGAGGTGAGCGGGCTCGTGCGCCCGTGGTAGGCCTCGATCCACACGGCACCTGCGCGCGCGAGGCCGGTCATCACGGTGCGGTAGGTGCGGAAGCGCGCCTTGCCGTCGCGCCCAAGGTTGCGATCGGGCCCGCGACCGGCCGCGATGGCCGATGTGACGGCCGGTGCGATGTACACGTGCACGCGGCTGGCCCATGTGCCGCCGTAGGGCGACGGGGTGTCGAGCGCGATGAGCGCCTGGGCCAGCTGGGCGCCCGGTGACGACGGGTCGGGAGCCGGAATGCGACCGTTCTTCACCACCGGCCCGCGCGGGTCGGCTTCGTAGGGCGTGAGCTCGTCGAAGGCCACGAGGTGGCTGCTGGCGGCCTCGATCTCATCGCGCAGCACCGCGGCGATCTCGTCGGCCGCGAGGCCGCGGAGGTCCTCCTCGGTCACCTTCCCCACCAGGGCTGCGTCGTCGTTCGGCGAGAACAGGCCGCTGGTCGAGGGCTCCTGCCGTAGCGCGCCACGCGCCTGGGTGAGGCCGGCGGCGCCGTCGAGCGGCTGCACCACCTCGCGCACGGCGTCGTCCATGTCGTAGAGCACGGCCGTCGCGCCCGGGCGCATGCGGGTGGTGCCCACCGCCATCGAGCCCCTGCGCGCGCCGCGCGGCAGCGACACCGTGGCCGTGACGGCCTCGCCCGCCTGTGCCCCGGCCTGCGGGCGC
>SXZC01000133.1 GCA_005788075.1 Actinomycetota bacterium | reverse complement strand
TCGCCTTGACCCGCGCCGCGCCGGGGTGTTGCCTTCCCCTATGAACCGAACCGCCCCCGCCCTCCTCGCCGTCACCGCTGCGGCCCTCATTGCCGCGGCCCCTGCCGTGGCGGCGCCCGCATTGCCCGGCGCCACCGCCACCGCCACCGCAACCGCCACAGAGGCGCCCCGGTCAAGCGTGGAGGTGATCGGCGCCCGCCTGTACGCCGACACCCGCGGCCCCGGTGCGGGCACCCTGCTCGCGCGCACGAAGGTGCGCTACCGGCACTCGGTGGCCGTGCGCGGGCAGCCGTGGTTCGGCTCGACGGTCATCACCGTGCGCGGGCCCGGCGGCAGCAAGACGGTGCGCGACGTCGATCGCCTGCGGCACGCCGCCGCGGGGCAGATCGTCGACCACCGCGTGGTCATCAGCCGCGCCGAGGCCGCGCGAATCCTCGGGCCTGCAGGGGTGCGCGCCAAGGTGCGCCTGCGCGTTCGGGGCCATCTGGAGCTACGCGTGCCGACGGGCCAGGCGTCCCGCCGCGAAGCCGGCGTGCCCGTGTGCCAGAGCATCGGCGGGGGCGGTGGCGTGTGCCCCGGCGCGGCAGCCCCGGGCGGTCCGGGCGGCAACGGCGGGGCGGCGGGAGCAGGGGTCGTAGCGGGCAATGGGGGCGCCGGCGGCGATGGTGGCAACGCCGGACTCCTCGGCGTGGCAGGCAACGGCGGCGCCGGGAACTTCGGCGCGGCCGGGGGCATGCTGACCGGTCCGGGCTATCCGCCCGTGGGTGCGACCTGGGGCAACCCTGATGGCGACCTCATGGTCAACTGGACCTTCTCGCAGCCCTACCGGCCATACGTCGCCGGGCTCTACATCTACGACGCGGGGGGCGGTGCCGGCAGCGTGGCGATGCAGCCCTCCTACGACGGCAACGACAATCCCACCTCGGGCGTCATCAATCCGGACAACACCTTCACCGTGCAGTCGTCGCTCAACGACGCCTATTGCGTCCCGGGGGCCACCTTCACGGCCACGGGTGCCGTGCCCCCGCACATGTCGGCGCAGGCAGGCGGGGGCTTTACCACGGGTAACGCCGTGGCCAGCTGGAGCTCGGGCAACTGCGGCACGGTCGCCACGTTCGGCGGGCCGGCGGCCACCTACTTCCCGGGCTGGTAGCCCGCGCCTACTTCTTGGTCCAGGTGACGTTCAGGGCCGTGGCATCGCTGCCGCTCTCGGCGTACTGGCCGGTGAAGGTGCCGTTCTCGAGGGTGCCCTCGTAGAAGCCATCCTGATCGGTGATGAGGATGTCGCCATCCGGGGCGATGACGCCCTGCATGGTCTCCTTCACGGCTCCGCCTTCGGGCGGCGTGTAGGTCTTGTAGCCGGTGAAGCTCTGGCCGCTGGCCTTGTCGAACACGATGTTGCCGGCGGCATCGCCCTTCCAGCTGTCGAGCTTGCCGTTGTCGTAGCCCGTGGCGGTCTGCACCCACGTGCCCTTCATGTCGGCGCCGGTGGGCACTTCTGCCGAGTCGCTGCTGCTGCCGCAGCCCGCGGCGATGGTGATGGACGCCGCCGCGGCGAGCGCGGCGATGGAGGCGGTAAGCGTGCGGTTCATGGGATTACCTATCGGGTGGGGTTCGTGAGTGCGTCGCGGCCGCGGGCGCGTCTAGTACGGCCAAGTGCGCGACCAGATGTCGAAGCCGAAGCGCTTGACCCAGCCGAGGAACCTCAGCTCGCCGCCTGCCTCGGCAGTGATGTACGCCTTGCCCTCGCTTGAGACGAATCGTCCGGACGACGAGACGTCGACCTCGTACTGCGCGCCGCCGGTGACGCCCGCGTAGGGGCCGACGAGGTCGGCGATGAGCATCGAGACCGTGGGGGTGATGGATCCCTTGAGCAGGACGTCACCGCCGGTGGTGTAGGCGATGTTCCACGACACGCCGCTCGGATCGCGTCCGGCGCCCGACACCTTGGTGCAGTAGCCCCGGCTTGTGCGGCGGGTCTGGCAGCGCACGATAAGAGGGATCTTCTTGGTGCGCGTGGATGTGAGCCGGGCGCTGCCCGGGGCCTTGAGGCGGCCGGAGACCGTGGCGCCCAGGCGCACTGTGAACGGGATGGGCCCGAAGGCTCCACCGCCCACGATGGCCGACAGACTGGTGCTGCCGGAGAGGTCGGCGCCCTGTATGAGGCGGGCGGTCACGGTGGACTGGTAGGTGGTGGTGAATCCGGCCTGGCCCCAGTAGCCGCGGCTGCGTCGCCAGCCGAAGTCGAGCTCGGCGTCTGACGGCCGGAGGCTGGCGCCGACGTCGACGTAGGCCACGGTGGTTCCGCGGGAGTCGGTGCGGTTGATGACCCGCACCGTGGTGGGCGCCGAGTGCTCGCGGGCCTGCGCCTGCTGGCCGCCGCCAGGCGGCGTGGAGGCGGATTCGGGCACCACCTTCAGCGGGCTGAAGCTCCCCGCGAGGAATGCCTGCTGCAGGCCCATCTTCGTGGCGGTGAACACAGGGCCCTTGAGGCCCGGGGTCACGGTGGCGGGGCAGAGCGGTCCGATGTTCGGCACCACCAGGGTGCGTCCCGGCACGATGTTGTCGGCGGGCACCGACGACTCATATGTGCCGACGGCATCCTTTCCGGCATCGGTGCGGGTGATCGTGCCCGGGGGCGCGAAGGTGGTGCGCTCGAGCACGAAGGCCAGGGTTCCGGGCGCGGTGTCCGGCGCGCCGGCGAAGCGCTCCACCACAAGGGTCTGGCCGCCGAGCCATGCCGGCTTGGTGATGCCGGGGCGGTTCACGTAGGTGTCGGTATCCACGCCGGACCGTTCGGCGAGGCCGGTGATGTCGCACGGGGTCGGGTTGGCCACGGGCTGCGCGGCCCCGGCCGCGGGAATGGTGATTGCGATGGCGCCGGCCAAGGCCAGGGCGCCCGCGCGGGGGATGCGGAGGGTCGTCATGCGCCGGAAGGTACCCGAGGTGGGCGGCGCAGGGCCGCCGCCAGTGCGACTAGCCGTGCACCACGCGAAGCACGGCACGCCCGTTGCTGCGGGGCGCCACGGGCGCCGCCTCAACGCGACGTGCGGCGCGCGCCCGTCTCGTGGAGTGCGCTGTCTCGATGGCCTGGCCGAGCGCCTCGGCCGCGGCCAGCATCTCGGTCTCGGCCTGCCGGGTCATGGCCCTGCGCATGGATGGGTCGTCACCGGTGATGGCCTCGTGCTCGAGGGCCAGTACTTCATCCACCAGCACCAGCAGTTGCTCGGCGCGGGTGGCGAGCGCCGCATCGGCCTCGATGGCCTGTCGGCGGATCATCTGGGTGAGGCGATGATCATCTGCGCGCAGCAGGCCGATGCGCGTGTGCTCGGCGAAGGCGGCGCGGGCCGAGATGAGGCCAGCCGTGCGCGATGCCGCGAGCGCGCGCTCATCGTCGCGCACGTGGCATCGCAGGGCACGCAGCACGCGCACCTGCTCGGTGAGATCAGCGGCGGTCGGATCGGGCATGGGCGGAACCGTGCCCATGCGGTGTTGCGAGGGGGTTGCGGAGTGTGATCAAACCGTGGCGGAACGCGAAAGAACTAAAGGGCGCCGCCCGCCGGACCCCCGAAGGCCAGCGGGCGGCGCGACACCATCGGCAAGTCCCCCCCGAGACTGGCCGACGGCGCGCCGTGGGCAGAGCCCACGGCGACTCGATGAGCACTGCGCTCACCGGAACTTTGAGGAGGCCCTCCGCCTAGGGGGATGAGGGTCATGGCGGGAGCCTACGCCTCGGTTGGGGGGTGATGCCCGGTTATTCCAACCCGTTACGGATAGAAAACATCGACACGGTCGGGAAACCACTCGGGCCCCCGCGGCATCGCTGCCGGCGGGGGCCCGAGATGGCCATTCGGGACTGCTCGTGGCGCTAGGCGCGGCGGTTGAGCCAGCGGCGCACCTGGTTGCGCAGCGCGCGCTGGTCCCAGCCGTTGATGAAGTCGGCGTGCAGGCCCGCCGCGTTGCCGGAGGACAGCTGGTAGGCGTGGTCCTGGCCGTCACTGGGCCAGAAGACCTCCTCGATGAGC
>SXZC01000132.1 GCA_005788075.1 Actinomycetota bacterium | reverse complement strand
TGGGCCGGGCGGCGCCACGGGCGCGTCGCGGCACCGGAGGGCGTGCATGCGGATCGGGATGATCGGGCTCGGCAGGATGGGGGCCAACATGTCGGAGCGCCTCGTGCGCGCCGGGCATGAGGTGGTGGGCTACGACCGCGATCCCGCTGCGGTGGACGCCGTGGCGGCGCGCGGGGCCGAGGGCGTGGACGGGCCGGCGGCCCTGGTGGCGGCCCTCGACGCCCCACGGGTGGTGTGGTTCATGCTGCCGGCCGCCGTCACCACCGGCGCCATCGATGAGGTGGCGGCGCACCTGGAGCCCGGGGACATCGTGGTGGATGGCGGCAATGGCCACTATCACGAGGACATCCGCCGCGCGGACGCCCTCGCCGCGCGCGGGATCCACCACGTGGACGCCGGCGTGAGCGGTGGGGTGTGGGGCCTCGAGCGCGGCTACTGCCTCATGGTGGGCGGCGATGACGGTGCGGTGGCGGTGCTCGAGCCGGTGCTCGAGGCCCTTGCCCCGGGGGTGGACGCCGCTCCCCGCACCCCCGCGCGCCATGGCGACCCCGCCACGTACGAGCGCGGGTGGTTGCACTGTGGCCCCGCCGGCGCCGGGCACTTCGTCAAGATGGTGCACAACGGCCTCGAGTACGGGCTCATGGCCGCATATGCCGAGGGCTTCAACGTGCTGCGCCATGCAAACGCCGGCTCCGACGATCGCGCGGCTGACGCCGAGACAGCCCCCCTGTCGGATCCGACGCTCTACCGGTACGACATCGACATCCCGGCGGTGGCGGAGCTCTGGAGGCGGGGCAGCGTGGTGGAGTCGTGGCTGCTCGACCTCACGGCGGATGAGCTCGCGCGCGACCCCGAGCTCGCGGGCTTCTCCGGGCGGGTATCCGACTCGGGTGAGGGCCGCTGGACCGTGCAGGCGGCGGTGGACGAGGGCGTGCCGGTTCCCGTGCTGGCCGCCGCGCTGTTCAGTCGCTTCGCCAGCAGGGGCAACGACGAATACGCCAACAAGGTGCTGTCGGCCATGCGACGGGGCTTCGGCGGGCATGCGGAGGCCACGGGATGAGCGAGCGCGCCGACTGCCTGGTGCTCTTCGGGGCCACCGGTGACCTCGCCTACAAGAAGCTCTTCCCGGCCCTGCACGAGCTGGAGTCGCGCGGGCAGCTGGGGATCCCCGTGGTGGGCATCGCCCGCGAGGGGTGGACCCTCGAGACGCTCTGCGACCGCATCCGCGACTCGCTGAAGGACGCCGGGCTCGATCCCGACGACGACGCCAGCCGTGCGCTCATCGCGTCGATGCGGTACGTGCACGGGGAGTACACCGACCCGAAGACCTTCGACGACCTCGCGGCCGTGCTCTCGGACGTGTCGCTGCCCGTCTTCTACCTGGCGATCCCGCCCGGGCTCTTCGGCGACGTCGTCGACGCGCTCGCGCACCACCAGCTCACGGCCAACTGCCGCGTGGTGGTCGAGAAGCCGCTGGGTCGTGACCTGGAATCGGCCATCGCGCTGAACCACACGCTCGCCACGGAGCTGCGCGAGGACCAGATCTTCCGCATCGACCACTTCCTGGGCTACGAGCAGGTGCAGAACCTGCTGGTGGCGCGCTTCGGCAACACCATGCTCGAGCCGCTCTGGAACCGCCGCTACGTGAGCCACGTGCACATCGAGATGACCGAGTCGTTCGGGGTGGAGGGGCGCGGGGCGTTCTACGAGACCGTCGGCTGCCTGCGCGACGTGGTGCAGAACCACCTGCTGCAGTTGGTGTGCATCCTCGCGATGGACCCGCCGGTGTCGATGGACGCCGACAGCATCAACGACGAGAAGATGAAAGTGCTGCGGTCCATCCGGCCGCTCGAGCCCGACCAGATCGTGCGCGGGCAGTACGAGGGCTACCGCGAGGAGCCCGGCGTGGCGCCCGACAGCGATGTGGACACCTACTGCGCGCTGCGCTTCGAGATCGACTCCTGGCGATGGGCGGGGGTGCCGTTCACCATCCGCGCGGGCAAGGGGCTGGCGCGCACGCTCACCGAAGCAGTGGTGGAGTACGTGGCGCCACCGCGGCAGCTGTTCCCCGACGCCGATGGCACCTTCGAGCCCAACCGCATGCGCTTCCGCATGAAGCCGGACGACCTCATCGAGCTCAGCATGCAGGTGAAGCAGCCGGGCGACCGCGTGGTGATGGAGACGGTGGACCTGTCGGTGCACTACTCCACGCGCCTCGGCCTGCCCGGGCCCGCCGCGTACGAGCGCCTGCTGGGCGACGCCATCACGGGCGAGCGGCGGCTGTTCGCGCGCGACGACCTAGTGGAGGAGCAGTGGCGGGTGATCGCCCCGCTGCTCGAGGATCCGCCGCCCGTGGAGCCCTACTGGCGGGGCAGCATGGGCCCTGCCGGCGCCGCCCGGCTGCTGCCCCCGGACCTCGACGACATGCTCAGCAGCCCGCACGTGCCCGCCACCGCCTGATGCGGGCCATCGGCATCGACGTCGGGGGGAGCGGCGTCAAGGCCGCGCTGGTGGACGTCGCCGCGGGGGAGTTCGTGGGCGACCGCGTGCGGGTGGACACCCCGCAGCCCGCCACCCCCGACGCCGTGGTGTCCGCAGCGCGCGAGCTGATCGCCGGGCTCCCGTCCGACCTGCCGGTGGGCGTGGGCTTCCCGGCCCCGGTGATCGGCGGGGTCACGACGACCGCCGCCAACGTCGACGCCGGCTGGGTGGGCGCGCCCGCGGCCGAGCTGTTCACCCGCGGGCTCGGCCGGCCGGTCGTGGTGGTGAACGATGCCGATGCCGCCGGGGTGGGGGAGGCCCGCCACGGCGCGGCCAGGGACGTCCCCGGGGTGGTGCTGCTGCTCACGCTCGGCACCGGCATCGGGTCGGCGCTCATCAACGACGGCGTGCTGGTGCCCAATACCGAGCTCGGACACCTGCAGGTGCGCGGCCACGACGCCGAGCACCTCGCGGCGGCGGCGGTGCGTGACGACGAGGGGCTGTCGTGGCCCGAATGGGCGGCGCGGCTGTCGGAGGTCATTGGGGCCATGGATGCGCTCCTCTGGCCCGACCTGGTGCTGCTGGGCGGCGGCGTGTCGCGCAAGTCGGACAAGTTCATCCCACTGCTCGACGTGCGGCCCCCCGTGCGGCCCGCCGCGCTACGCAACAGAGCGGGCATCATCGGGGCCGCGTGCCTGGCGGCCGGCGCCGTCGCATGATCGTCACGCGGGTGGATGGCAGGCTGCGGGTGGTCACCCAGGTGGCTCATCAGGACCAGTGCGGGATCCTCGCCGCGGCGTGGGGCAACAGCACCTTTGCCCGACCCGACCCGTGGGAGCCGGTCCTGGATGCCTGCGCATGGCACGACGAGGGCTGGCGTGCATGGGAGCGCGCGCCGGGCGTGCTCCCGGGGGGCGAGCCGCAGGGCTTCACGGCGATGGGCATCGCCGATC
>SXZC01000131.1 GCA_005788075.1 Actinomycetota bacterium | reverse complement strand
GGTGAGGTCGGGGTCGGCCGTGGCGGCGCGGGCGATGGCCCGGTTGGCCTCCTTGAGCGCGGCGAGCAGGGCGGTGGGGTCGGTGGTCGACCCCACGCCCCGCAGGGCGTCCACGGCCATTCCCGCCGCCGTGCCGCCGCCCAGGTGGCCGCCCATGCCGTCGGCCACGGCGATGAGCGGGGGCGCAAGCAGGTCGCGGTCCTGGTTGTCCGAGCGCACGCGGCCGACGTCCGATGCGGACGCCAGCTCGATGAGCGCCAGGTCGGAGCGCGGGCTCACTCCTCCCACCTCAGCACGGTCTCGCCCACGCGGATCTCATCGCGCAGGTGCAGCTGCTGTTCGCCCGAGATGCGGCGGCCATTCACGTACGTGCCGTTGAGCGACCCCAGGTCCTCAACGAACCAGAAGTGGCCCTTGCGGAACACCCGCGCGTGGCTGGTGGAGATGAACTGGTCGGTGATCGGGATGCGACTGCTGCGCGAACGGCCGATCGTGGCGCCACCCGCGACGTCGTAGGTGGTGCCCACCGGAAGGCTGCTCGAGCGGCTCACCACGAGGTGCGGCTCCACGCCCGCAGCCGCGTGCACCACCTCGGGCCGCGCGGATTCCGATAGCGGTGGCTCGGCGCGCGACTTGCGGCGTCCCCAGCGCGGCGCCGCCTCTGCGCCGGCTGCTCCAGCCGATGCCACGGCGGCCGACCCCACCACCTCGGTGGGCGCCGCCGGGGCGGACGGCATCGGCGCCGGGGCCGGTGGCTCCGGCTGCTTGGGCGGCGTCATCTCGAGCTCCGACGACTTCAGCGCGCGCGTGGACGCGCGGACCACGAAGGCGATGAAGAGGTAGAGGAGCAGGAGGAAGACGGCCTGCCCGATGATGAGCCCCGTCTCTGTCACGGCGCGCCCCGGGCTATCGTCGCTCGACCACCACTTCGGCGCCGCCGAGGCTCACCCGGTCGCCGTCGCGGAGGTTGTGGCGCAGCACCCTGCGCCCGTTCACCTCGACCCCATTGGTCGAGCCGAGGTCCACCAGCACGTACTCGAGCCCCTCGTGGCGCACCTCGGCGTGCACGCGGCTCACATTCGGATCGGGCACCACGATGTCGCAGTCGCGGCTGCGGCCCATGGTCGTGACCTTCTGCGTCACCCGGAAGGGCTGGCCCGACACGTAGAGGGTCACCTGCTCGCGCACCAGCCCTGCCGCGCGGGCCTGCTCGGGCGACAGCACCTGGGTGCCGCTCACCGCCGCGAGGGCCTCGTTGGGCAGTGGCTCCGCGGGCTCGTCGGGCACCGGCGGCGCCACGGGCTCCGCCAGCTCGGCCTGCGCCTCGGGCACCGCGGGCGCGGCCGCGTCAGCCACCACCACCGCGGCGGCCGCCGGCGCGGCGGCGTCCACCTCATCGGCGCCGGGACGACCGGGGTCGACCATGCGGCAGGCGATGCCGAACTCCCCGGGGCGGAGGTCGGTGTCGGTCTCCAGGCGGATGCGCGGCATCGAGAGCAGCGAGAGGCCCTCGCTGCGCGCGTGCGCCTCGAGGTATGACCCGAGCTCCACCACGAGGGCGGACTCGTAGCTCGAGAACTGGCGCCGGTCGGCCGGCGAGAGGTACACGGTGTACTGGTTCGGCACGTACACGCGCGATACCGACACCGTCTTGTGGTCCTCCATCTCGCGGGCGAGGCGCCGTGCGAGCTCCACCGGCTGCAGGGTGCTGCGGAACATGCGGCCGAATGTCTTCTCGACCATGCCCTCGATCTTCTGCTCGATGTTCCGTAGCGCCATCTAGCCCGCCGTGCCGGTGAGAGAGGCCGATCTCCCCGCGCCATCGCGCATGAATGCGCGCCATGGCCGGGTGGCCCATGCCATGGCGAGGATAGCCGAGGGCAGCACGGCGCCGACGGCTTCGAGGCCGCCGCCGCCGAGAAGGCCGGCCGCGATCACCAGCCCGGCCGCCCACATGACGGCCGCGGCAACGCGACGCCCGTCGCGGGCGCCGATGACCAGCGGCCACGTGAGCGTGGCCACGATCATGATGAGGCAGCCCACGAGGGCCTGCGGGTGCTCGGTGATCGGGGCGATCAGCGCCTCGCCCGCCGCCTGGGGCGACTTCACGCCCTGCAGCGACTCCCAGGCGCCGCTGATCTCCCAGCCCGTGAACACGAAGGCGTTCGCGCCCGCGGCCACCTGCCACAGCAGCAGCGACACCATGCCGGCGATCGCCGACCACACCCGCGCGGCCGTCGTGCGGGCTGATCCGGCGAGCAGGGCGTACACCGGAAGCATGCCGATGGCCGCGAGCACGGGCGCGAGCACGGGAAGCAGCACCAGGCGCCCGTAGCGCGCGCCGGTGAGCAGCATGAGCATGGCGATCACGAGGGCGATGCCGGTGAGGGCCGGTGCGGCCGCTGCCATTGCCGCACCCGCGAGCACGATGAGCCCCGCGGCGGCGAGCGGCGCGCGCCATGCGCCGATGGCCCCGGCGATGAGCGCGATGCCGGCGGTGCCGAGGGCGCCCGTCGAGAACCCGCGCTCGGCGATGAGCCCGCCGAGCAGCGCCGCGCCCACGCCCGAGAGGATCATCGGCGTCGGTCCCGAGAGCAGGGCCACCGCGCGGCGGCCGCGCCCCTCGGGCAGCGCGCGGGCCTCCTCGCGCACGATCTGGGCCATGCGATGGGCATCGGGGCGCGCGTCGGGGTGGCGCGCCAGCCCGGCATCGATCGCCTTCGCGAGGCGCGTGGGCAGGTCGGGCCTGAGGTTGCGGATGGGCGGGATCTCCCCCAGCGCCGCGCGCCGCGCGGTATCCGCGGGGCTCCCTCCCAGCAGGGGATTGCGGCCGGTGAGGCCCTCGTACAGCACGAGCGTGGCCGCCCATACGTCAGCCGCGCCGGTCACCTGCTCGCCGGTGGCCTGCTCCGGCGCCATGTAGGCCATGGTGCCCACCACGCCGCCGGTCTGGGTCATGCCGGTCTCGCCCGAGAGCCTGGCCACGCCGAGGTCGGCCACCATCGCGTGCCCGCGGTCGTCCACCAGGATGTTCGCGGGCTTGATGTCGCGGTGGATCACCCCGCGCTCATGCGCGTGGTCGAGTGCCTCCAGCACGTCGGCCACCATCTCGGCCGTGGCGCGGTCGCCGGGAGGGGCGTCGGCGTACACGCGCTCCAGCGACGGCCCGTCCACGAGCTCGCTCACAAGGTAGAGCGACTCGTGGTCCTCGCCCCAGTCGAGCATGCGCACCATGCCGGGGTGCTCAAGGCGGGCCGCGGCGCGGATCTCGGCGGCCACGCGCTGCTCCAGGCCCAGGTCGACGGGGATCTCCTTCACCGCCACCTCGCGCCCCGTGGCCCTGTCGAGGGCCCGGTACACACGCGACGTGGCGCCCCGCCCGATGACCTCCATGAGGTCGTAGCGGCCGAGCACGCGGGCCTGTGGCTGCGCGCGGGTGGGTGAGTTGCGGTGTCCGGTGATGGGCATGGGGCCTAGGGGCCTTCCACCGCCGGCGAAGGAATCCTTGTGATCACGCCGAACGGACTGCCGATCGTAGACACCACCTGTGCGGAAGCCGGGCGGCCCGGGTGCGCTAGTGTTCCCGCGCCTTACGGCCGCTCACCGGGCGGGTGGCGGAATTGGTAGACGCGCTGGCTTCAGGTGCCAGTGTTCGAAAGAACGTGGGGGTTCGAGTCCCCCCTCGCCCATCCGGAGCAGACCCCACCTTGGACCCAGACGACACCGGCACGGACTACGGGTACGACGACCAGCCCACTGGCGTCAGCGGTCCCCTGCCGCCCGCGGAGGGGCCGAACCCGCGTGATCGTGGCTCGTCGGGCCGTGGCCGCGGCGGGTCCGGCAAGGGTGGTTCGGGGCGTGGTCGTGGCAAGGGCGGATCGGGCAAGGGCGGTGGTTCGGGCTCGCGTGGTCGCGGATCGGGATCGGGGCGCGGCGGCGGCGCCATGCAGTCGACGGGCGCCCGCATCGCGCTGGCCGTGGGAGCCGCCATCGTGCTCATCGTGGTGCTCGTGCTCGTGGTGCGCGGGTGCCAGCGCAGCCAGCTCGAGGGCTCGTACAGCTCGTACATGGGGGACGTGACCACCATCGTCACCGCCTCGGGCAAGGAGTCGGACGCCCTGCAGGAGGTGCTGCAGAACAAGAACGGCGCCAAGGCGCCCGAGCTGCAGGTGCAGGTGCGCGAGATCGCCAACCAGGCCGAGGGCCTCGTGGGCCAGGCCGAGGCGCTCTCGGCGCCCGACTCGCTGTCGGCGCCCAACCAGAGCCTCATCACCGCGTTGCAGTACCGCGTGACCGGCCTCAAGGCCCTGGCCGACGCCCTGCCGTCGGTCGTGGAGTCGCAGAACCGCGCCTACGCCTCGGCCACGCTCGCAAGCGCCATGCAGAGGTTCCTCGCGAGTGACGTCATCTACCAGGACTCCTTCGTGGGCCCGTCCAAGCGCGCCCTCGCTGACGCCGACATCACGGGCGTGCAGGTGCCCGACCGGCAGTTCTTCCTCTCCGGCGTGCGCGCCGACCAGGCATCGCCCACCGGCGCCGGCCAGCTGATCCCCGCCCTGCAGCGCACGGGCACGGCCGACGCCACGGGCACCAGCACCACGGGCGGGCTGCACGGCACCGGAATCGCGTCGGTGCAGGCGCTGCCCGAGGGCGTGGACCTGCAGGCCGGCACGTCCACGGAGATCCAGGCATCCGACAAGCTCGAGTGGCAGGTGACGGTGGAGAACGCCGGTGACTTCGCCGAGAGCAACGTGATCGTGCGCGCCACGTTCGCGAGCGACGCATCGCCCAAGGACGCCCAGACGGTCGAGAAGGAGATCACCTCCATCCAGTCGGGCGAGCAGCAGTCGGTGACCCTGCCCGGTCCCAAGAGCCCGACGTTCGGCGAGGCATCCACCCTCAAGGTGGAGGTCGTCCCGGTGCCGGGCGAGGAGAAGACCGACAACAACCGGGCCGAGTACCCCGTCAAGATCGTCTTCTAGGCAGGGGTGCTGTGAGCGGGTCCATCGGATACCTGGGTCCCCGTGGCACCTTCTCGGAGGAGGCCCTGCTCGACTGGCTCGGCGCGCATCAGGTGGAGCGCACCCGGGCGTACCCCAGCATCTCGGCCTGCTTCGACGCGGTCGATGCGGGCGAGGTGGATGAGGCGCTCGTGCCCATCGAGAACGCCATCGAGGGAGGCGTGAGCCAGACCCTCGACGAGCTCATCTCGCACCGCGGCCGCGTGGTGATCCGCGGCGAGGTCATCCACCCGATCCGCCACCAGCTCATCGGCGCCCCGGGTGAGTCGATCGAGGCCGCATCGCGGGTGCTCAGCCACCCGCAGGCCAGCGCGCAGTGCGGGCTCTGGCTCAAGGCCAACCTTCCGGGCGTGCCGGTGGACCCCGCGCACTCCACCGCCGAGGCGGTGCAGCACGCGGTGCAGGCCGATGACGGCACGGTGGCCGTGGGCAATATGCGATCGGCGGAGATCTACGGCGGGGTGATCCTCGCCGAGGACATCATGGACGCCCCCGACAACCGCACGCGGTTCGCCGTGGTGGGCACCGACGAGACCGCCTCGCAGGAGCCGGGCGAGTGGACCACGTCGATCATCTGCTCGATCGTGAAGGACCGGCCCGGCGCCCTGCTGTCGATCCTGCAGGAGTTCGCGCTCAGGGCGATCAACCTCACGCGCCTCGAGAGCCGCCCCGCCCGCACCGGGCTCGGGCACTACGTGTTCTTCATCGACGCCGAGGGCAATCGCCACCGCGACCTGCCGCTGCAGGCGGCGCTCACCGCCATCGAGGAGGGCGGGATCGCCGAGGTGACGTCGCTGGGCTGTTACCCCACCGCCGCGCGTTCGTCCACGTAACCGCCCGCGCGGCTATATTGCGCCGCGAAGGGGGTGGTTCCGCAGCACGTACTCGTTCTCAACGCGTCGTATGAGCCCATCAACGTGTGCTCGGTGAGGCGCGCCCTCGTGCTGCTGCTCAAGGAGAAGGCGGAGATCCTCGAGCACCGCCCGCGCGCGATCCGTGGCGTGTCGCGCGACTATCCAT
>SXZC01000130.1 GCA_005788075.1 Actinomycetota bacterium | reverse complement strand
CGACGCCTGAGGAAGAGGAAGCGCTTGGGCTGGCTCGGCGTGGTGTCGCCCTCGCCGGGCGTCTCGGGCACGGAATCGGTCATCGTTCGCGGCCAATCGTAATCGCGCGGGCCGGACGGCGAGCCGGGCGTGTCACGGCGTTTCAGCGAGGCACCCGGAACCCCTGATCGGCCATGTGCGAGGGCGGCGCCATTGACGACGCCCGGCCGCGCGGGTAACGTGCTCGGTGCTTATCGCATCAAGAGCGGCAGAGGGACATGGCCCTGTGAAGCCGCGGCAACCAGCGCAATAGCGCCAGGTGCCAATTCCTGCAGGCATTCGTGCCTGGGAGATGCACGAGGCACACGCTTCCACATACGAAGCGCCCTCGAACTCCCGGCTACGAAAGGAGAACGAGGATGACATCAGTGACAGGGCGGGCCACCGGCGCACGGGGCCTGCGATGTAAGGAATGCGGCGAGGAGGTCCCGCTCGGGGCGTCGTACGCATGCGAGTTCTGCTTCGGGCCGCTCGAGGTGGCCTATGACCGCGACGCCCTCAGGGCCACGGTCACCCGGGAGTCGATCGAGGCGGGGCCGCCGTCGATCTGGCGCTACGCCGACCTCCTCCCTTGCGCCCCGGAGGACCCCTCCGCGGGCCTCCCGGTGGGGCTGAGCCCGCTCGTGCGCGCACCGCGCCTCGCCGAGCGCCTCGGCCTGGGCGAGGTGTGGGTGAAGAACGAGACGGCCAACCCCACGCACTCCTTCAAGGATCGCGTGGTGAGCGTGGCGCTGCAGAAGGCCCGCGAGCTGGGCTACGAGGTGGCGGCCTGCGCGTCCACGGGCAACCTGGCGCAGTCGGTGGCCGCGCACGCCGCGGCAGCCGGCATGAAGAGTTACGTATTCGTGCCCGCCGACCTCGAGAGCCAGAAGATCATCGCGACGGGCATCTACGGGTGCACGCTCGTGGCGGTGGACGGCACGTACGACGACGTCAACCGCCTCTGCATGGAGCTCGCCGCCGACCGGCCGTGGGCCTTCGTCAACGTGAACGTGCGCCCGTACTACAGCGAGGGCTCGAAGACGCTCGCCTACGAGACCGCCGAGCAGCTGGGCTGGAAGCTGCCCGATCGCTGCGTGGTGCCGATCGCCTCGGGGTCCCTCTACACCAAGATCCACCGCGGCTTCACCGAGTTGCTCGACCTCGGGCTGGTCGAGGGCCACGTGCCCGCGATGAACGGCGCCCAGGCGCAGGGATGCGGCCCCGTCGCCGCCGCCTACGAGGCCGGCCTCGACTTCGTCGCACCGGTTCGACCGGATACCATCGCCAAGAGCCTGGCCATCGGAAACCCCGCGGACGGCCTCTTCGCCCTCGACGTGGCCCGTGGCACCGGCGGCGGCATCGACGCGGTGACGGAGCGGGAGATCACCGAGGGCATCGCGCTGCTCGCCGAGACGACAGGCATCTTCACCGAGACCGCCGGCGGGGTGACCACCGCGGTGCTCAAGCGCCTCGCCGAGCGCGGCGAGATCGGCCGTGACGAGCGCGTGGTCATCTACATCACCGGGGATGGCCTTAAGACCCTCGACGCCGTTGCCGAGAGGGTGGAGCCGGTGACCATCAGCCCGACTGTGGCCGACTTCGAGGCCGCGGTGGCCGACGCCAACGCCGTGCAGGTGGCGTCGTGAGCGTGACCGTGCGAATCCCATCCCCGCTCCGCCCCCTCACGGGCGGTGCCGGCACCGTGGAGTGCGCCCCGGGTACGGTCGGCGCCATCATCGACGAGCTTGACGCACAGCACCCCGGCTTCAAGGACCGCGTGACGCAGGACGGCGAACTGCGCCGCTTCGTCAACGTGTTCGTGGCCGGCCAGGACGTGCGCTTCGAGCAGGGCATCCAGACAGACGTCGCGGACGGCCAGGAGGTCACAATCCTCCCGGCGGTGGCCGGAGGCTGACGGCCTCGCGCACGGCCTTCGTTACCGGGGGCACCGGCCTGGTGGGCGGTGCCCTCGTCGAGGCCCTGCTCGCCGCGGGCACCGAGGTGATCGCCCTCGCGCGGGGGGTCGATGGGGCCCGGCACCTGGCTGACGCCGGCGCGGACGTCGTGCGCGGTGACATCGGCGAGGTCGTGCGCTGGGATGCCCGCGCCGCGGACGCGGAGGTGATCTTCCACCTCGCGCTGCCACGGATGGTCCCCCCGGTGCGTCGTCGTCACCTGAGGAAGGCCGAGCGCGAGGCGGCAGCGGGGGCCGAGATCATCGCGGGCACCGCAGGCGATCGCCCGCTGGTTGTGGGCTCATGCGCCATCGGCGATTCGGATGGGGCCCTGGAGATCGCCCGGCCGGCCCTCGCGGCCGAAGCCGCGCTGCGGGGCAGCGAGGCCCGCATCGTGAGACTGCCGTGGGCATACGGGCCGTCGGGGTTCATCTGCGACATGTCGCGCGGGCTCCAGATGCGCCGGTTCCGCATGGTGGGGCCGGCCACGAATCGCATCGCCCTTATCGGGGCACGTGACGCCGCCCTGGCGCTCATCGCCGCCGCCGCGGCCCCTCCCGGCACCTATGCAGTGGCCGAGCCTGATCCGCCGACCCAGATGGAGCTCGTCCATCACCTGTGCGCGGCGCGCAAGGCCCCGCGACCCGATCACCTGCCGCCGCGCATGGCCGGCGTGAGCATGGGGTCGGTGGTGGTGGATGCCCTCACGGCCGACCAGCGCGTCGACGTCGCGCCCCCGGCGGGCTTCGTCCTCGCGCAGCGCTGGGAGCGGGACATCGCCGGGGCGCTCCGAGGCGAGTAGCGCCGTCTCCGGATCCCGCCTCGGCGCCCGTCGCGTTGTACGATTAGAGGCCGACGCCGTGGAGACGCCCTGAGCACCCCTGAGCCCGATAACGAGCAGGCCCCTCCGCCGCGCGCGCCGCTCGACGTGGTGCCCGGTGGGCAGGCCCCTGCCCGACCGGCGGATGAGGCCGAGAGGCTCGCAGACCTGCGCGAGTTGGGGGTACTCGACTACGGCTCCGACCCCGACCTCGAGTCGCTCGCCGACCGCGCGGCGCTCATCGCCGACACCCGCATTGCCCTCCTCAGCATCATCGAGGAGGACGAGCAGGTGTTCAAGGCGGCGATCGGCCTCGACGCCGACCGCACGCCGCGCGACCTGTCCTTCTGCGGTCACGCGATCCTCGAGGGGGCGGCCCCGATGATCGTCCCCGATGCGCGCCAGGACGCCCGCTTCGCCGCTAACCCGCTGGTCACCGGCGATCCCAACGTCATCTTCTACGCGGGCATCCCGCTCCTGACGTCCCGCGGGCACTCGATCGGGACCCTGTGCGTGGTCGACGACAAGCCCCGCGAGCTCACGGACCGCCAGCTCGCGGCCCTGGAGCGGCTCGCCGGGCAGGCGGCGGGCCTCATCGAGGCCCGTGGCCGCGAGCTGGCAGCCCGCCGCCGGGATACGGCCCATGGGGAAGAGCTCGACGAGCGCACCGGCCTTCCCATGCGCGACTCCATGGTGGCCCAGGTCGCCACGGCCGGCCCCCTGCCCCCGATGTCGTCGGCCCTGGCCATCCGCGCGGAGGAGATCGACGCCGCCGGGCCGCGCGGCGGGCTGATGGCCGACGGCGCGCTCGCGGCGATATCGCGGGCCATCCTTGGCAGCCTCCCGGCGTCAGCGCGCATGGCGCGGGCCTTCGGCACATTCGTCATCCTGCTGCCGGGAGCCGACGGAGCCGCGGCGCGTGCGGTTGTCGCGACCATCCGCAACCGCCTGCGCGGGGCGATCGTGGTGGAGCCGTCTGTCTCGGTGCACGTGGGGCTCACGGCAGGCGTGGCCACGAGCGGCCATGGCGTGGAGGCCACGCCCGGGGACCTCGTCTCGGTGGCCGAGGACGCCCTGCGCCAGACCCCCACTTTCGGGCTGACATGCATGGTGGTCGACGAGGGCACGCAGGAAACGCGCGCGCGCACCGCGGCGATCCGGTCGGACCTCGCCGCCGCGGTCACCGAGGGCCAGTTGGTGGTGCACTACCAGCCGATCGTCCGGCTGCCCGGGGGAGAGCCCATCGGCTCCGAGGCGCTCGTGCGCTGGCGGCACCCCGAGCTCGGGCTGATCCCGCCCGATGAGTTCATCCCCTTCGCCGAGGACATGGGGATCATCCAGGAAATCGATCGCTACGTGCTGCGCAGGGCCCTCAGCGACCTCGCGAGGGGAGCGGTGCCGGGCACCGAGGTGAGCGTGAACGTGTCGCCCGTGAGCATCCGGGCGGCGCTCCCCGACGTGGTGGACTCCGATCTGCGCGAGGCGCGGGTGATGCCGAGTTCCCTCGTGCTCGAGCTCACGGAGCGCGTGCGCTTCGATCGCGACCCCGACGTCGCGCAGATACTCCGTTCGCTGGGCGATGCGGGCGTGCGCGTGGCCATCGACGACTTCGGCGCCGGCACCACCTCGCTCGCGCACCTGCGCACTCTTCCGGTCTCGCGGCTCAAGCTCGATCGCTCGCTCATCACCGACCTCATCGGCCCGGATTCCGACCGCGCGAGCATGGTCGTGCGCACGCTTGCCGAGCTCGCGCAGCAACTCGGCATCGAGGTGCTCGCCGAAGGCGTTGAGGAAGCCGCCCAGCGCGACATCCTCATCGAGGCGGGCATCCCGCTCGCGCAGGGCTACTTCTTCGGGCGCCCCGGGCCGCTGCACGAGGCCTGAGCCTCCCGGCCGCTACTCGCGGCTGCGATCGACCTTCCAGGTCACGTGCGTGCCGCTCCCGGGCTTCAGCAGCGTCGGGATGGTGACGGCGAGGGTGGTGCACCCGACGATGAACCAGTAGCCGATGGGGTACCAGGGCATCGGCCACAGCCCGTCGGTGGCCGTGGGGTCGTAGCGACGGTCGATGAGCAGGCCGGCGGTGAGCTGGACCATGGCGATCGTCAGCACCGCCGCCACCCAGCCCCACGGGAACGGGGTGACGTCCTCGTACCCGCCGATGTCGATCGCGGCGAGTGCGAAGCCGAGGACGATCAGGACCACCAGGAGGTGCCACCAGACCAGCGAGATGATCGCCTCGATCATCACAGGCCAGTGCCGGCGGTTGCGCCAGTGGCCGAGGATCGCGCCATGGCGCAGCAGCACCTGCACGAGGCCCCGACCCCAGCGCAGGCGCTGGCGGATGAGCCCGCGCAAGGTCGTGGGCACGCTCATTCCCACCACCGCACGGGGCTCGTAGCGCACGTCGTAGAAGCGCCGCTGGATCCTCCACGTGAGCTCGATGTCCTCCGTGGCCATCGACGGATCGAAGAGGCCGACGTCCGCCAGCACCGAGCGGCGGAAGGCCGACACCACCCCGCTCATCGTGAGGATGCGCCCCCAGGCCACCTGTGCCCGTCGCATCAGCGACACCTGCGCGGCGAACTCGACCACCTGCATCTCGGCGAGCCAGCTGCCGAGGTTGATCGGGCGCGGGTTGCCGGTGACGCCTCCCATGCGGGGAATGCGCACGAAGTGGGCGGCGATGGCCCTCAGCGCGCCCGGGGCGATCTGGGCATCCGCGTCGATCACCACGATCACCTCGCCGCGGGAAATCGCGATGGCGTCATTCATCGCCATTGCCTTGCCCTCGTTCACCTCCTTGCGCAGCAGGCGCAGGCGGGGGTTGCGCGGCAGGTGCTCGAGGATCACGTCGACGGTGCGGTCGGGGCTTCCGTCGTCGATCGCGATCACCTCGAGGTCCGGGTAGTCGACCTCCCTCAGGGCATCGAGGGCCGCGCCGATGGTCCGCTCCTCGGCATACGCAGGCAGGAGCACCGTGATGGGCGGCAGGTCGGCGTCGGGGATGTCATAGAAGGCGTCCGAGTCCGCGCGCTCGCGGCTGAGGGCGAAGCGCACGGCGCTGGCGATCCACACCGCGGCCGCGACCACCACGTAGAGGCCGATCAACAGGAGCATCCACTGGAAGACGGCGTTGAGGATGCTCATGGCGCCTGCTCCGGCGCGAGCACCTTGTCCTCATTTTCCACCCGGACGACGACGATGCGTGCACCCTGCGCGCCTGGCGTGATGCGCACCGCACGCCCCCGCGCGTCGGAGGTGATGTTGATGGGCACGTCCGGGGCACCCCTGCGCCCGCCGCGCTCGGCCTCCCGACGGCGCGCGAGCGACTGGTTGTGCGCCACCCAGGCCCAGATCGCGCCGGCGGCGAGCGCGAGCGCGACGATTCCGATGCCCAGGCCGATCACCAGTGCCGCCGGCTGGTAGTCGAGGGCGAAGAACCACACGACGCCGACGAGGGCCCATGCGGGCAGGCCCCATGCAAGGAGCTTCCAGCGCGGTGGCCGCCGCATTCCCGGGGGAGGGGGCATGCTCGCTATGCGGCTGCCT
>SXZC01000013.1 GCA_005788075.1 Actinomycetota bacterium | reverse complement strand
GGCGGCCGGTAGCCGTAGCGGTTGCGCTCGTCCGCCCGCGGCTTCATCCAGGTGTGCTCCACGATGATCATCACCGCGACGGCCGCGATGGTGGCGAACGCCGCCGAGGTGATCGCGCCCGTCTTGAACACCTCGGGAACGATGAGCAGGGCGGGGAACCACACGAGCGCGAACACCAGGAGTCCACGCCCCACCTTGCGGGTGAGCCGCTCCTGCCGCGCATAGACCGCCTGGACGTCCGCCTCGGTGGTCGGGTCGTGGTAATCGCGCTCCACGACCCGCAAGCCTAGGACGAGAACGGGTGGATGAGGCCGAGGACGGCTGCCGCCACGATGAGCAGCACGCCCACGATCACCAGGAACTTCCCGAGGCCCAGCGCCGTGCGCAGCAGCAGCCGCAGGACCAGCAGCACCACGCCCGCCACCAGCAGGCCTATCGCGATGTTCAACAGCATCAGCGGCTCCCCGCGTCGAGTGCCGCGCGCACCGCGGCCGTGAGCGCCGCCACGTCGCGTGGCACCCTCGCCACGGCCATGGCCCCGCGCCAGTCCATGTCGGCCACCGCGTCCAGCGGCATGCCGTGCTCGTCGGTGACGATCACCCCGGCCTCCTTCGCGATGAGGATCGCCGCGGCGATGTCCACGATGCGCCCCGGCCGCAGCACTGCGAGCCCGTCGAGGCGCCCCAGCGCCACGTACTCGATCGACAGCGCCAGCGACCCCAGGCTGCGGATGCGGCTGGCGTGCGCCAGGTGATCCATCGCGGCCGTGAGCCTGCGCGGCGACGCGCCCTCCACCACCGTGAGCCACAGCCCGCGGTAGTCGCGCGTGCGCATGGGCTGGCCATCCACCATCACGCCCTCGCCGCGCACCGCCACCACCGTCTCGCCGGTGCCCATGTGGCGCAGCAGGCCCACGCGCACGTCCGAAAGCCGGGGCCCGTCGGTGACCGCCAGCGACACCGCGAACTCCGGCAGCCCGCGCCGCGCATTGCGGCTGCCGTCGATGGGGTCGACGATCACCAGCGCGCCGCCCCCGCCGAACGACCGCTCCCCGACCTCCTCTGAGATCAGGTCGAATCGCATGCCCTCGGCGTGCGCCTGCTCGAGCACCGCGATGATCGCCGCCTCGGCGTCGCGGTCGATCACCAGCGTGGTGTCGCCGCCCTGCCCCTGGCCCACCTCGGTGCCCCGCTCGTGCGGGGGGATGAGCGCCACTGCCGCGGCCGCCCGGTCGGCGGCCCGGGTGAGCACGTCCACCCAGGCGGCGTCCGAGGCGTCAGTCGGCCAGCGGCTGGAAGGCAACGCCCGTGAGGAGCTTGGGGAAGAAGTAGGTGGACTTCTGGGGCATCACGCCGCCCTCCTCCGCCACGGCCGCCACCTGCTCGGTGGGGATGTGGCGCACGATGAGCGCGGCGGCGGCGCGGCCGGATCGCACGGCGTCCCAGGCGTCGCGGGAGTCCTTGGTGTAGCTGAGCAGGCCCTCGTGCGCGAGGTGCGCCTGGTCGCCGCCGAGCGCCGGCACCAGCAGGTCGCGTTCGAGCACCGCGAGGTCGAGCCGCTCGGCGGCCGTTGCGCCCTCGCGTGGCACGGTGAGCAGCATCGCCCGGTCGGGCAGCACCAGCCCGGCCGCTACCTGGTCGGCGGGCGCGGCGGCCAGCGCGGCCTCGAGGGCGTCGAGCGAGTCGTCGAGCGGGGTCACGTCGAGGTGCTCCTCGGCGCCCGCGGGCCACTCCTTCAGCACGCGGTGGGTGGGCAGCACCACCAGGCCATCGTCGTCCAGCGACGTGAGGCCCATCAGCACGAAGTCGTACGCCCGGTTGCCGTCGGTATCGCCATCGGCACCGCCGCCGTCCTCGGCGCGCCGCTCGGCCTGGTAGGCGAGGGCCGTCTCGTAGCGGTGGTGGCCATCGGCGATGAGGATCCACCGACCGGCCAGCGCCTGCTCGATCGCCGCGAGGCGGTCGGCGTCGGTGATGGTCCAGAGCCGGTGCACGGTGCCGTCGTCATCGGTGATCACCGCGTCGGGCTCGCCGCTCACGGCCGCCGCCGCCCAGGCCTCGCCTGCCGGGTCGGGGTAGAGCCCGAACACCGGCGAGAGCTGCACCTTCGTGGCGTTCATCAGCCGCAGCCGCTCCTCCTTGGGCCCTGCGTGCGTGCGCTCGTGCGGCCGCACCACGCGGGTCGCATAGGGCTCTGCGCCCACCACGGCCACGATGGTCTTTCGCGTGCGGTGGCTGCCGTCGGGCAGGTCGAACTCCTGCGTCCAGGCGATCATCACCGGCTGGTCGTGCCGCTTCAGCACTCCCTGCGCGGTCCAGTCGGCGATGGTGGCCGCAACGGTGTCGTAGGGGATCGACGGCAGGTCGATCCCCACCACGTTCCACTGGTTGCGCGACGCCAGTTCGTCCCGGTAGTCCGGGCCGATCACGTCGTAGGGCGGCGCCACGAGGTCCTGCATGTCACCGGCGACGGCGGGGTCGAAGACCAGGGCTCGGAAGGGGCGCACGCGGGCGCCGCGGAAGTCGTCATTCACGTGGCGGCACGCTACCAGCGCGGCAGAACCCCGGTGTCAGGCACCTAACCAAGCGTCCCGAGTGCACTATGTTTGCTCAGCCCTGCCTGAAATGCGAAGGACGTTGCCTTGCGCCTGACCCACGTATCCGGAATCGCGCTCGCGCTGGCTGCGCCCGCCATGGCCCTTCTTGTCGGCTGCGGTGACTCCGGCGCCTCGGCCGGCAGCACGTCCGCCGACGCCGCCACGCGCGCGGCCAGCGGCGCCGCGCCTTCGTACCCTGCGTGGACCTGCGAGGACTTCGGCCGCGAGGACGCCGTGTCGATCACGTTCACCAACGAGTCGAAGGCAAATGTGACGCTCCGCGCGCCGGAGCCCGCGAACTGCCTCCCCTGGAGCGGCACCCTCACCCCCGGTCAGGTGAACGCCGAGGGCGCCATCGCACCGGGCGCCTCGCGCACCGTCGTCCTCGCCTACGACGGCCTGGAGGACGAGACCGACACCACTAAGCGCACGCCGCTGGGAATCGAGCTGTACCTCTCGGACGATGCGTCGGCGTGGTCCGTTGCGCGTCCCGACTTCCGCTTCGTGCGCTCGGTTGACCGCGAGGGCAGGTACATCCAGCGCAAGGTCGTGCTGTTCGTGCCCTCGGACGGGCCGGGCCAGGTGATCGGGAGCGAGGAGTGCTCGGCCGTGATCCAGCTGCCGAAGGTGGCGGGCGTCTTTCAGGAGGGCGTGTACACCTGCGCGGGCAAGCTCGTGCTGGGCGAGGAGCCCCCCGCGGGCACCTTCACGGTGCGGAGTCCCGCCACGGGCTGACGCCGGGGTTCGTCCGGCCTGCGGCTTAGCATGAGTCGTCCTTTGATCGAGGACCTCACACCCCAGCAAGCCGAGGCCGTCACCCATGCGGGTGGGCCCCTGCTGGTGCTGGCCGGGGCGGGAGCAGGGAAGACCCGCGTGCTGTGCAACCGGCTTGCGTGGCTGGTGAACGAGGGGGCCGATCCGGGGGAGATCCTGGCGCTCACCTTCAGCGCCAAGGCCGCGGCCGAGCTGCGCGAGCGCGCCGAGGCGATGATCCCCGGCAGCCACGAGACCCTGCGGGTGACCACCTTCCACTCGTATGCCCTCGACCTGGTGCGCACTCTCGGCACCGATCGTGATCTGGCGCCGGTGCTTCAGCCCGCGGGCACCGAGGAGCGCGTGCTCGTGCTGCTCGACCGCCTGGCCGAGCTCGAGCTGGTGGATCGTGAGCACGACCTTCGCACCAATCCCGTGCAGGTGGTGCGCGGGTTCATCGACCGCATCGACCGCTGCCGCGATGAGCGGGTGGACCCTCGCCGATATGCCTCGTGGGCGCAGGCGGCGCTCGACGGCGCGCGCAGCAGCCGCGACGCCGCCGACGCCCGGCGCGAGGTGGAGTTCGCCCGCGTGTTCCGGCTGCATGACGAGTGGCTTGCCGAGTTGGGCCTCGAGGACTTCGGGCGGCAGATCACCCGCGCCATCGACCTCGTGGCCGAGCACACCGATCTTCTCGACATCGCCCGCTCGCGTGCCCGCCACGTGCTGGTGGACGAGTTCCAGGACACCAACCATGCCCAGGCCGAGTTGCTCTACATGGTCAGCGCCCGGGCCGACTCGCTGGTGGTGGTGGGCGATGACGACCAGGGCATCTACCGCTTCCGCGGCGCGTCGGCCAAGAACATGGCCGACTTCCGCCTGAAGTTCCCTGAGGCGCCGGTGGTGCGGCTCGAGCTCAATCACCGGTCCACACAGAGCATCCTCGACGCCGCCCACGCGGTGGTGGAGCCCATCATCGCCCGCGAGCCCAAGGTGCTGAGGGCCCTGCCCGACGCCACGGGGCCCGCGCCGGAGTTCTGGCTCTCGCCCGACCCCGCGGGGCAGGCACGCGCCGTGGCCGCCGAGATACTGCGCCTTGCCGACGAGGGCACGCCGTACGAGGAGATGGCGGTGCTCATGAAGGCCGTGCGCACCGAGGGCCGGTCGATCGTGGCCGAGCTCGAGCAGGCGGGAATCCCGCACCAGGTGCACGGCGGCACCGACCTGTTCGACCGCCGCGAGGTACGCCTGGCCCTGGCCTGGATGCGCGCGGCCACCGACCCCACCGACTCCATCGCGCACCTGCGGGTGGCGGCCGACCCGGCGCTGGGCCTGCCCTGGGCGCCGGCCGCGCAGGTGGTGAGCGAGGCAGCGGCGGAGGGGCGTCACATCACCGGCCCGCTGGCCGACCTGGCCGAGGGACCGGCCGCGCGCGAGTTGCTGGAGGAGCTCGGCCGCACCGCCGCGGTGGGCGCGCCGCTCGACCTCGTGCGCGAGGTGCTCGACCGCACGGGCATCCGCGTGCGCGCGCTGGCCCTGGGCGGCGCCGAGGGGGCCGCGCGCCTGGCCGACCTGGCATCGCTCGAGCGCCTGGCCAGGGAGATCACCGAGTCGGCACCGGGCATCGATGCGCCCGGCTTGGTGCGCCGCCTCGACGGCCTTGCGGGCGTCGGCTTCCGGGCTTCCGGCGGCGCGCCCGAGCGCCTGGGCGTGCAGGTGATGACCATCCACCAGTCCAAGGGGCTGGAATTCGACGCCGTGTGGGTGCTCGGGCTGGTGCACTTCAACTTCCCCGGACGCGACCGCGGCCGCACCGACATCCCCGACGCCCTGCTGCCCGAGGCGCTGCCCCGGGGGAAGGACGCCCACGAGGCCGAGCAGCGCCGCCTCGCCTACGTGGCCATGACCCGCGCGCGCCGGCACCTGTACCTCTCCGCCTACCGGGCTGGTGAGAACGGCATGGGGCAGAGGCCCTCGGCATTCTACGAGCAGGCCCGCGCCGCGCTGGGCGAGCCCCCGTGCATCGACGTGGGCGCCGCCCCCGATCGCGCGGTGCTCGACGCCGTGGCCGCTGCGCGCTCGCGACTGGAGGACGCCGTGAACCGCGCGGCCGCGGCCGGGGCCGAGGGCAACGCCGAGGCCGCGGCGCTCGTGGAGGACG
>SXZC01000129.1 GCA_005788075.1 Actinomycetota bacterium | reverse complement strand
GGGGCGAAGGTGGGCAGGAAGATCACCTGCGGGCGCGCAGCGGCCATCTTCGCCACGGCGCGATCGGGCGAGCCGCGCAGCGACATCGAGGCCTCGGCCACCACCTTCCCGCCGTCGCGCCAGAAGCGGTCGGCGAAGGCCTCGCCCAGCGTCTTCGAATAGGCGTCCGGCACCGAGATGACGCCCGCCGTGGTGGCGCCGAGCTTCTCCTTCACGAATGCCGCCACGGCCGCGCCCTGGATGAGGTCGTTGAACGCCGTGCGGAAGTAGAAGCGCTCGTGCGTCTTCGGGTCGGTGAGCAGTGGGCTGGTGTTGCTGGGCGACATGAGCAGGACATCCTTCGCGCTCAGCACCTTGGCGGCGGCATCGAACGCCGCGGCCGAGCAGGTGGTGCCGATCACCGCCACGAGGTCGGGCTCGAGCAGCAGGCGGCGCGCGCCGGCGACGCCGCCCTTGGGCGTGCAGTCCTCCGACTCGGCCAGCAGCGACACCGGATGCCCCAGCAGCTCGCCCTGACGGCTGTCGAACGCGCCGTCCAGGTAGTCGACCGCCAGCTCCGCCGCGCGCTTGGAGTCGAGGCCCGCGGAGTCCTCCTCGAAGAGCAGGGTGCCCAGGTAGATGGGGCGCCCCACCCCCACCTCCACGCAGGCGTTCTTGTCGGCGGCGCACTCCGCCTGCACTGCCTGCTCGGACGAGGGCTCTCCCCCGCAACCGGCCAGCACCACGCCCGCCCCGGCGAGGGCGGCCACCGCGAGGCCAAGCACCCAGGCGCGCAGCCCGGTCATCGGATCGTCACCCAGTCGAGGTACTGGCCCGCGCGCAACTCCGCAGCGAGCTCCGCAACCGGTGCGACATCCACTTGGAAAGCGCCGCGGAAGGGTGCGCTGATGGCGAGGATGGCGGCCAGGTCGAGTGCCACCACCAGCACGATGCCGAGCGCCACCCAGCCGAAGCGGGGTCCGGCGCGCAGCGACACCAGCAGGCTGTTGGCCACCAGGGCGATGCCCGCGATCACCGACAGCGAGAACAGGGCGATGGGCAGCGATTGGGAGGCGATCACCACCCGCTGGCGGCGCGCGCTGGTGATGCCGTCGAGCGCGGCGCCCAAGGCCGACTGCTCCGCGCTCTGGACGTAGGCGCGGTCCGACAGGCGGGACACGCGACGCTCGAGCTCGCGCAGGCTGTCGATGGCGGGCGACCGCGCGGCGGCGCCGCTCGCAAGGGCCTGCCACTCGCCCACCTGCACGTCGTCCAGGTATTCGGCGAGTGCATCCTGCGTGATCTCAGCGTCTGCGGCAGGCAGGCTCGCGCTGGCATACGCGAGGCGGCTCGCGGCCGCGACTTCCTGCCCCACGATGCGCTGGGTGTCACGCAGGGTGGAGTACTCGCTGTTGATGAGGAAGCCCGTGAGGATCGCGAAAAGGCTGCCGAGCGCCGTCATGTACGCGGCCGCGGTCGTGCCGGCCTTCTCGCGGTTGCCCCCTCGTATGTACCGCGCGAACGCCCACATCATCGCGGCGCTCGCCCCGACCGTGAGCAGGATGATGAGCGGCACCATCACCCATTCGTTGAGCGATACCAGGTAGTCGGTCATGTGCCCGTGAGATCCCCTCCGGTGGCTGCGCCGAGCGCGTCGAGCGTGGCCGCAACCGCCTCGGGACCGAGCGGTACGGAGCCCTCGTCATCCGCGGCGGCCGTCCTCACCACCTGCTCCGCGAACGCCGCCACCGTGGGGTCGTCGCGCAGCGACTCGGCGTTCACGTACATGTAGAGCGAGCGGGCCAAGGGGTAGGTGCTGTCGCGGATGCTCTCAGGCTTCGGCGCCACGCACCCCTTGCCGCCATCCACCTCGATGGCGCGCACGGTGCCCTCCCACGGGCGCATGGTGGCGTAGCCGGCGAATGCCAGCGCCGTGGGCGTGCGCACCACCTGGGCCAGCATCACCTGATCGCTCGCCACGCGCGTGGCGTCCTGGCGGATCGCGGCATCCTGGCCGCGCTTGTCCGCGCTGGGCTTCACCACGATGTCCTCCACGAGCTTCCTCGTGCCGGACGCCGCGTCGGGACTCACCACCACGAGCCGCGCCTTCGGCAGCGACGTGCCCGAGCCCAGCGACTTCGCGAGCCGCCGGGCATCCGACCAGCGCGACACCCCCACCGACTCCGGGCCCACCAGCGCGTAGAGGTCGGGCAGGGTCACGCAGGCCGGCTGGGCATTCCGTGCCCCGGTGAAGAACACCAGGGCGTCACGGGCGAGGAGGAGGCGCACCACCTTCTTGCCCTCGGCCTCGCAGCGGGCCGCCTCGTCCTCCGCAATCTCCCGGCTGGCGCCGGCGATGTCGGCGATGCCGTCGCAGAGCGCCGTGAAGCCCGCCCCCGTGCCGGTCATCTCGAGGTCCACGCGCGCAAGGGGGTTGGCCGCCGAGAAGGTGCCCGCGGCCGACGACATCACCGGCAGCAGCGTGGACGAGCCCGCCACCGACACCGAGCCATCGAGGCTGCCCCCGCAGCCGGGCAGCACCGCGAGCAGGGGCACGCCGAGGAGGACGAGCAGGGGGCGCATCCCCGCATGTTACGGCCGCAGAGAGGCGAGCGGGGGAATTGTTAAGTGCGGTGCCCTAGGTGCGGTAGTCGGCGTTCACCGATACGTACCCGTGGCCGAGGTCGCTGGCGAAGAGCTCCGCCCGGCCATCCCCGCGGCCGAGGCCCACCTGCATCTCGTACTCGGGCCGGGCCATCACCTCGTCGATGCCGGCGCCATCAGGCAGCACGCCGTCGAAGCGCAGCGAGAAATCCACGTGGCCGCCGGCCTGCGCCAGGGCCTGGCCAACCGCCTGGTGCACGCGGCCCCAGTTGGCATCGCGCCCGTAGGCGGCGGTGCGCACCAGCGCGCTCTCCCCTACCGCCCGGGCCACGCGCTCGGCCTCGTCGGCGTCCAGCGCGCCATCCACCACCACGCGCACGGCGTGCTCGGCACCCTCGCCATCCTTCACCATGAGGATCGCCAGGTAGCGGCAGATTGCCCTCAGGGCGTCGCCGAAGCGGGCGAGGTCCTCGCCCTCGAGCGGCGGACCCTCGCCGTTGGCCAGAACCAGCAGGGTGTCGCTGGGGCTCATCTGGCCATCCACGCTGATGCGGTTGAAGCCACCCGCGGCGGCGGCGCGCGTGAGGCCGAGCAGGTCGTCGGGCAGCACGCAGGCGTCGGTGGTCACGTACGCCAGCATCGTGGCCATGTCGGGGCGGATCATCCCCGCGCCCTTCGCAGCCGCGCCGACGGTCACCTCGCCGCTCGCGAGCGCGAGGCGGAACGTGCCGCCCTTGGCGAAGGCGTCGGTGGTGCGGATGGCCTCGCCGAAGTCCGGTCCGCCATCGGGCGACAGCGCCGCGGCGGCGGCGTCGATGCCCGCCGCGATCACCTTCATCGGAAGGCGCTCGCCGATGACCCCCGTGGAGCACACGGCCAGGCTGCCCACCGGCACGCCGGCAGCCGCGGCCGCGGCCTCGCCCATGGCCCGGGCATCGACGATGCCCTGCTCGCCGGTGGCCGCGTTGGCGCAGCCGGAGTTCACCACCACCCCGCGCAGGCTCCCCGCATGCAGGGAGCGCGTGTAGGTGACCGCGGCCGACGGCAGGGCGGTGGGGGTATCCACCAGGGCCGACTGCGCGGGACGGTCGCTCACCAGCAGGCCCAGGTCGGGCAGCCCCTCGCCCTTGAGCCCCGCGGCCACGCCGGCGGCCCGGAAGCCGTGCGGCGCCGTGACCCCCGTGCCGTCGATTCGCGTGAGGCCCTCGGGCGCGCCGATCCAGTCGGCGCGCTCCACCGGAGACCAGTCGGTCAGCGGAGCCCCTCGTCCTCGGGCCGGCCGGCCATGAGGTTGAGGTTCTGCACGGCCTGACCGGCCGCCCCCTTCATGATGTTGTCGATCACGCCGAAGGCGATGAGGCGCCCGGTGGCCTGGTCGACCATCGGGCACACCTGCGCGTAGTTGTTGCGCTGCACGGCCCGCATGCCCGGGGGCTGATCCACCACCTCCACGAACGGCGCGTCGGCGTAGAAGTCGGCGTAGGCCTGCCGCAGGTCATCGGGGTGCGGCGCATCGCCCGTGAACCGGGCGTAGCAGCTGGCCAGCAGGCCGCGGTCGACCGGCACGAGGTGCGGCGTGAAGAGAACATCGGCCCCGATCTCCTGCGCGATCTCGGGCGTGTGCCGGTGGGCCAGCACCTTGTAGGCGCGCACGCTTTCGGCCACCGACGAGTAGTGCACGTCGGGCGTGGGCGTGCGGCCCGCGCCGCTCACGCCGCTCTTGGCGTCGATCACGATGTCGGCCACCTGGCCCTTCACCGGCAGCAGTGCGAGCAGAGACGCAGTGGGGTAGCAGCCCGGGTTGGCCACCACGCGCGCGCCGGCGATGGCGTCCCGGTTGATCTCCGGCAGGCCGTACACGGCCTCCGCCAGCAGGTCGGGGCGCGGGTGGTCGAAGCCGTACCACTCGGGATACAGCGCGGCGTCGCGCAGCCGGTGATCAGCCGACACGTCCACCACGCGCGCGCCGCGATCCACCAGCTCACCCACGGCTGCAGCGGCCTCGGCGTGCGGGTAACAGACGGCGGCAAAGTCACCCTCGGCCACGCCACCCAGGTCGAGCTCCTGCAGCACGGCATCCACGCGGTACTCGGGCGCGACGTCGACGAGGCGCCTGCCGGCATCGGCACGGGCGGTCACCTGGCCGAGCGAGAAGTGCGGATGGGCGTCCACCAGCGCCGCGAGCTGCGCCCCCGTGAAGCCCGCCGCGCCGATCACGTGGACGGTGCTCATGACCTCAGTTCCGCTCCCACCTGGTCGCGCAGCGCGACAACGGCGCGCTCGGTGACCCCGTCGATCTCCTCATCGGTGAGGGTACGCCCGGGCTCGGCGATGGTGAGCCGGATCGCCAGGCTCACCTGCCCCTCGGGCACCTGGTCACCGGCGTAGTGGTCGAACACCTCCGCGCGCTGCAGCAGGTCGCCACCAGCCTCGCGGGCGACGTCCAGCACATGCGCCGCAGTGACGGTGTCGGGCACGAGCACCGCGAGGTCGCGCGTGCTCACGGGCACCGAGATGAGGTCGACGTACCGGCGCGGCTCCTCGGGGCCCACCTGCGTGAGCGCAGGGATGCGCAGGGTCACGGCCACCACCGGGCCCTTCACGTCGAATGCCTTCAGCACCGCGGGGTGCACCTCGCCGGCCACGCCCACCACGATGCCGCCCGCGGTGAGCCGCGCCTGGCGCACCGGGTGCAACCAGGGCTCCTTCACGCCGGCCACGGCCTCGGCGTGCACGCCCACCGACGCCGCCATGGCCACGCCCAGGCCCGATGCCGCCCACACGTCCACGTCGGCGGGCGCCTGGCGCCAGCCGCGCGCGCCGGGCGCGCCGAACAGCACGGCGGTGATCTCCTCGGGCTCGTCGGCCAGGCCGTCGGCGGCGGGCACGTAGGTGCGCCCCACCTCGAAGATGCCGCCGTCGCGGCGCTGGTGGGCCTGGTTGCGCTCCACGGCGCGAAGCAGCCCGGGGATGAGCGACCGCCGCATCACGGCCATCTCATCGCTGAGGGCATTGCCGATGCGCACCACCCGGCGCCGCTCGTCGTCGGCGGGCAGGTGGAGCCGGTCGGCATCGGCCTCGGGCACGAAGCGGTAGGTGATGGCCTCACTCAGGCCCTGGTCGCAGGCATACCGCGTGAGGCGGCGCACCACCTTCTGCTGCGGGCTGAGCGATGCCCGGGCCTCGAGCCTCGGAAGCACGCCGGGGATGCGGTCGAGGCCATGCACGCGCCCGACCTCCTCGATGAGGTCGATCTCGCGCACGAGGTCGGCCGTGCGCCACCAG
>SXZC01000012.1 GCA_005788075.1 Actinomycetota bacterium | reverse complement strand
TCGGGGCAGGGGGGCGGGATCGACCTGGTGTTCCCGCACCACGAGATCGAGATCGCCCAGAGCGAGGGCGCGCACGGCGCGCCATTCGCCCGCATCTGGATGCACAACGAGATGCTCGAGCTCAGCGACAGCAAGATGAGCAAGAGCATCGGCAACATCGCGCTGCTGGCCGACGTGGTGCACGAGTGGGGCGCCGACACGGTGATCGCCTACTTCATGCAGAGCCACTACCGCTCGCGCCTGCCGTTCTCGGATGAGCGCATGCAGGACGCCCAGGCGGCGTGCCGACGCATCCGCAACGCCATCCGCGCCCTCGACCGGGCGATGGATGAGCCCGGCGAGGACAACGACGCCGCCCTCGCCGCGGCCGTCGTGGAGGCCCGCACGCGGTTCTTCGGTTCGATGGACGACGACTTCGGCACGCCCGGCGCCGTGGCGGCGATCTTCGACATGGTGCGGGCCATCAACCAGGCGCTCGAGCGCGGTCGGCTGCCCGAGGGCCAGCTGCAGGAGGTTCGCCTCGAGCTCGCCGGCCTGCTCGACATGCTCGGGCTCGCCGGCCTCGCGGAGGCGGGCGGCGATTCCGAGGTGCCGGCCGAGGTGCTCGACCTCCTGCGGCGCCGCGAGGATGCCCGCGCGGCCCGCGACTTCGCCGAGGCCGATGCCCTGCGTGACGCCATCGCGGCGCAGGGCTTCGAGGTGCGCGATGGTCCCGACGGCGCTGAGGTCGTCCCGGCCTCATGAGCACGCGGCGCCCGGGCCGGCGCCCGCGCAAGCCCGACGGCGACGCGCCCGTGCTGGTGTACGGCCGCAACCCGGTGCGCGAGCTCATCCGGGCCGGTCGCAGGCCCGTGAGCGAGGTGTGGGTGCTTGAGCAGGCGGCGGACGACGCCGCGCTGGAGGGCGTGAGCGTTGTGGTGAAGAGCCGGGATGCCCTGGCGCGCCTCGCCGGCACCGGGGACCACCAGGGAATGGTGGCCATCACCGTGGATTACCCCTACGCCGACCCTCAATCAGTACTTGAGGGTTCTGGACCGGTGATGGTGCTCGACGAGGTGCAGGACCCCCGCAACCTCGGCGCGGTGGCCCGCGTGGCCGACGCCGCGGGCTTCGCGGGCCTGGTGATCCCCACGCGCGGCAGCCCCGGGATCACCCCGGTGGCCTGCAAGGCATCGGCCGGCGCGGTGGAGCACCTGGACATCGCTCGGGTGGGCTCGATCGTCGCATTCATCAATGATCTGGCGGGTTCCGGGCGCTGGGCGGCCGGTGCGGATGCCGATGCCGGAACCGACTACCGCGAGCTCGAGTGGGACCCCTCCGCGGTGATCGTGCTCGGCGCGGAGGGGGCCGGTCTCAGGCCCCGGGTGCGCGAGGTGTGCGATCGCCTGGTGCGCATTCCCATGCGGGGGAGCGTGGGGTCCCTGAACCTCTCCACGGCCGCTGCGGTGCTGGCATTCCAGGCGGTTGCGGGGGACTGATTTCGCCCCAGAGGTTGACAGCGTCTTGTGCGATCGGTATCAATCCCGCATCTCTTACCTTCAAGTGAACATTCAGGGTATGTCTCAGGTGAAGGTTGAGGGATCGGGCTCTGCCCGCCGGAACGCCGAAATGGAGTGAGAATGGGAGCCGCCGCCCGCAGGCTGACCGACCTGGACCAGCAGGGCCATGTCGACATCGTGGACGAGGGCCTCGTGCGCCGCGCACGGGCCGGCGACCAGCAGGCGATGGACCAGATCATCGCCCGGTACCGGGGCTTCGTGCGCCTCAAGGCCAGCGCGTACTTCCTGGCCGGGGGCGACTCCGAGGACCTCATCCAGGAGGGCCTGATCGGCCTCTTCAAGGCCGTGCGCGACTACCGCCCCGAGCGCGAGGCCTCATTCCGCTCGTTCGCTGAGCTGTGCGTGACGCGCCAGATCATCACGGCGATCAAGACGGCTGCTCGCAACAAGCACACCCCCCTCAACACCTACGTGTCATTCAGCAATACGCGCGCCGGCAGCGAGCAGGAGACCACGCTCGCGGACGTCCTCCCCGACGACCCGGTGACCGACCCCGTGAACCAGGCCATCTCCACCGAGGAGCTCCAGAGCCTGGTCGAGTGCCTCGGCAAGGTGCTCAGCCCGCTCGAGAGCCAGGTGCTCGCGATGTACCTCGAGGGCCGCTCCTATGAAGAGGTCGCCGAGAGGCTCGACTGCAATCCGAAGAGCGTCGACAACGCCCTGCAGCGCGTCAAGCGCAAGGTGGAGGTTCACCTCAAGGAGCGCGAAGTCCTCGACCTCGGGTAGAGCCTGATGCAAACCCTCAAGTAGAGGGTAAGACTTTGACGTGATGCCGCCATTTCAGGCGGCATCACGCGTTTCGGGGTACGTTTCCCCTCGTCCGAGGCCCTCAGGGGCCCTGAGCAACACGGGGGACCCCATGAGCGCACCCATCCTGGTCGGCTACGACCGCAGCGATTCGTCCAAGCGCGCGCTGCAGCGCGCCATCGAGCGCTGCAACGAGAAGCATGCGCCGCTGCTCGTGGTGGCCATTCACGAGGCGATCCTCGACCCCACGGGTCCCCGCGCCTTCGGCACGATGGGAGACGGCAGCCCCATGCAGGGCCCGTTCCCCGAGATGCCGGACGTCCACGAGGCCCTGCAGGAGGCCCGTGACCTGGTGGAGGACGGCGCGGTTGCCAAGGCCGAGTACGCCTGGGCCATCGGCGAGCCGGCAGCGCTCATCGTGGAGACAGCCCAGGACTACAAGGCGCAGCTCGTGGTGGTGGGCCACACCCACCACGGCTTCCTCGGCAAGATGTTCGGCGCGGATATCTCGGAAGAGGTCGAGAAGCACGCCGGCTGCCCCGTCGAGGTCGTCGACTAGAACCTCACGTGCGCGCCCCGCGCGCGCCCGCCGGAGTAGCTCAGTTGGTCAGAGCACCTGTCTTGTAAACAGGGGGTCGCCGGTTCGAATCCGGCCTCCGGCTTACCTCGGACCCCC
>SXZC01000128.1 GCA_005788075.1 Actinomycetota bacterium | reverse complement strand
GGTGATCATCCTCGACGAGCCCACCGCCGGGCTCGACCCCGTGATGCAGGCGCGCCTGCTGGGCGTGCTCGACGAGCGCGCCCGCGCCGGGCGCACGGTGTTCTTCTCGAGCCATGTGCTCGGCGAGGTGGACGAGCTCTGCGACCGGGTGGCCATGGTGCGCGGCGGCAAGCTGCTGCTCGTGCGCGACGTCGACGAGCTCCGGCGCGCGCGTGTGCGCACCGTCGAGCTGCTGTTCGATGGCGACGTCTCCCCGTCCGCCTACGCCGTGGAGGGCATCAGCGAGGTGCGGGTGGAGGGCCACGTGCACCACTTCACGATGGCAGGAGACCCCGGCCCGCTGCTCGCGAGGCTCGCGCCCCTCTCCCCCCGTGACATCACCATCGAAGCCGCTCGCCTGGAAGACGTGTTCCGCGCCCTCTATATCGGGGACGGCGACTGATGCGCGTGGTGCTCTCCCTCGCCCTGCTGCGCTCGCTGCGCCGCACGCTGCTGCTGGGCCTCGCCCTCGGCGCGTTCCTCTTCCTCGTGGGACTCTCATACTCGTCGGTGGATGAGAACCAGATCCGCAGCCTCGTGGAGTCGCTGCCGCCCGCGCTGCAGGCCTTCGTGAAGGGATCGGACATCGCGAGCCCGTCCGGCTACCTGGGATCGACCTTCATCCACCCCATCACGCTCTCGATCATGGCCGCGGCCGGCATCGCCGGCGGCGCGGCGTCGGCGCGCGACGTGGAGACGGGCGTGGCCGAGCTCATGCTCTCGCGGCCGCTGCGGCGCACCTCATGGCTGGGCGCGGAGCTCATCGCGATGCTGGTGCAGGTGACGATCGTCGCCGTGATGGGCCTCATCGGCGCGCTGATCGCCGTCACCACGGTGGACGCCCTCGAGCCGGTGGCGGTCAGCTCGCTCTTCCTCACCGCCGTGCCGCTCTGGCTGCTGTTCGCCGGCATCGGAGCGGTGACCGCCCTCGCGGCGTCGTTCTCGCGCACCGGTGCGAAGGCCATCGGCTGGGGCACGGCCTTCGCCCTGGTGGCCTACGCCCTCGACTACCTGGCCCAGGTATGGGGCGTGGCCGAGCCGCTCGGCCCGCTCTCGGTGATGCACTGGTACCGGCCCGCCACCATCCTGGGCCAGGGCACCGTGCCCGGATCCACCTGGGCGGTGCTGATCGGCGTGGCCGTGGTGGCGGGCGGCCTGGCCCTGGCCGTCACCTCACGGCGCGAGGTGGCGCCCTGAGGTGACGACCTGCCCCGGGCTCACGACCCGGGGCGCAGGTTGCCCTTCGGCGGGTTGCTCTTGGTCATCCGCTGGAACTGGGCGTACGACGGCTTCTGCGCGCCCGAGTTGAGCAGCAGGCCACCGGGCCAGTTGGGGTTGTCCTGGAGCTGGAACCAGATGACCACCGGCACGCGGGGGCTCTTGACGAAGGGCACCTTGAAGATGTCCTTCATGTAGGCCGCCTGCTGCGCGTTGGTGAACGCCACCTTGCGGTACGGGGTCTTGGCCGTGGTGTACGACGCCTCGGTGATGTAGATCTTCTTCGACTTGCCGCCCGGCAGCTTGTTCACCTCGGTGACGACCTCATCGAGGGTGTCCCAGGCCGGGAAGATGGTGGTCTTCTTGAGGGGCGGCACCGCCGGGTAGATGTGCTGCGAGTACTGGCTGCCCGCCTTGAGGCCGAACTTCTTGAGGTCCTTGATCCAGTCGATCGTGCCGCGGCCGCTGCTGTCGGACTTGCCCTTCGGGCCCGTGACGCCGGTGATCGGCACCGCGCGCGGGTTGGCGGCCTTGATGGCCGGCACCGCGAGGTTGGCCATCTTCACGTACTTGGGCGACGAGACCACGTTCTTGCCCGAGTACTGCGGGTAGAGGTAGATCTGCAGGTTCGGCTCGTTCCAGATCTCGTAGAACTTCACGAGGCACGTGCCCTGGCCCGGGATCTGCGTGACGCCGTTGTAGCGCGTGGCGAGAGCCGACATGAAGTCGGCGAAGTCCTGCGGGTTGGTGGGGGCCTTGGAGTTCCAGACCACGCCCTTCACGCCCTGCTTGCCGCCCGTCGCCCAGCCCGGGGCGTTCCACACGGTCACGATGGGCTGCATGCCCGCCTTCACCGTGCCGCACAGCGCGGCGTCGGCCCACGACCAGTCGTACGCCGGGTCGAGGTGGTTGGTGGCGTCGGCCGGCTCGGTGGGCGCGGCGGTGGCCCAGAAGGTGTCGATGCGCAGCACCTGGGTGCCCGTGGCCTGCGCCATGGCGATGCGGCCGGGGATGTCACCGGCCGAGCTGGCGGCCATGCGGTCGTCCTGCAGGCCGATGCCCGCTCCGAGGCCGGCGGCGGGCAGCGCGGCGCCGGCCACGAGGGCGGCAGCCAGCATCTTCGGGGCGGTGACTCTCACGATTGGGCTCCGGGTCCGTTTCGGGGTGCGTTTCGAGGCTAGCAATGGTTGCGGGCGGAGCGGTCGGGTTGGTTCCCCGGTGTCACCCGCGCCCTCATCAGCCGCGTCGCTCGGCGAAGAACGCCCGAAGCGCGTCGGCGGCCTCCACTGCGAGTACGCCGCCCTCCACGGGAATCCTCGTCGGCAGGCGCGGGTCGCGGAACACATCGATCACGCTTCCCGCGGCGCCGGACACCGGCTCAGGCGCGCCGTACACCACGCGCTCCGGGCGGGCCTGCAGGATCGCCCCCGCGCACATGGGGCACGGCTCGAGGGTGACGTAGAGCGTGCAGCCCACAAGGCGCCAGCCGCCCAGCGCGATGGCCGCGTCGCGGATGGCCAGCACCTCGGCGTGCGCGGTGGGGTCCTGCCTGAGCTCGCGCTCATTGCGCGCCGTCGCCACCACCGAACCATCGCGCACGATCACGCAACCCACGGGCACATCCCCATGCGCGGGCGCGCGCGCGGCCTCGTCGAGGGCCCTGCGCATCCAGTGCTCGTCGTCGGCTGCACTCATGGGGTCGTCCTCCCCGCCGCCCTCACCGGCTGCCCCGCGGCGTCGAATGCCACCGCGTACCGCAACGACAGCACATCGGGGCGCTCCGCGATGGTTCGGGCGGCCGCACCGGCCGACGCGGCGTCGAGGCCCGCCACGGCGAGCAGGGCGCCGTCGGATGGCGCAGGGCCCGCCGGCACCAGCACCGCCACGGCGCGCGCTCCCGGCACCGGTGCAGGGGATCCGCCACCCGGCGGCATGAGCACCACCTGCCCGTCGCGTATCCCGCCCGCCAACCTGCTGCCACCGGGGTCGCC
>SXZC01000127.1 GCA_005788075.1 Actinomycetota bacterium | reverse complement strand
GGGCGGCTACGGACGCCACCTGCGGGTGTACGGCGTGATGATCGCGCTGAACGCCGTGGTGGTGATGATCGCCCTCGCGTGCTCCGGCCACGCCGTGGCCGCCGGAGTGGTGATGCTCCTGCTGGGAGTGGCCGCCGGGGTGTCGACCGCCTGGGGGGCGATACCCGCGACCGTGGCCCCCACGTGCCTCGTGCTGTTCATCATCGCCCAGGCCTTCACCCCCGCCCCCGCATTCGGCTGGTCCGTGCTGGCCGTCACGGTCGGCACGGCATGGGTGGCGCTCATCGCGGTGATCCCGTGGCCCATCGCCCCCTATGCGCCCGCCGAGCTCGCCACGGGCCGCGCGTGGATGGCCGTGGCCGACTACGCCGCGAACCCCGCTGACGACCGCCTCGAGCAGTCGGCCCTCGAGGCGATCGAGCAGGCGCGCGACACCGTGGCGTCGGTGCGCAGCCGCCGACCCGGGTGGTCGTCCACCTCCGCGCGGCTCTGGGCCACGCTCGTGGCGGCGTCACGCGTGGTGTCGCTCATCGCGAGCCTCGAGGACGAACGGCGACGCGAGCACGCCGGGCCCGCGGTGCGCGGCGCCGTGGACGACGTGCTCGCCCAGGTGGAGTCCGCATCCCGCGACATCGCCCTGGGCACCGTGGACAGCGGGCACGTGCACCGGGCGGCGGGGCTCGATGCGGCGGTGGAGCGGCTGCGGGCGCTCGCCCCCGACACCCACGGGCTGAGCGGCGCGGCGCTGCACGCCGCGCTCGTCGACCGCGGGCGCACGCGCACTGCCCTGCGCATCAGCCGCCGAATCGGCGACGCCATCGACGCCCTCGGGCTGCCCGACCCGCCGCGCGTGACCATCAGCCGCCCCCGGCGACCGGCGAAGGGCGCATCGCTGCGCACCGCCCTCGACCCCCGGTGCACCGCCATGCGGCACGGCCTCAGGCTCGGCATCGCCGCGGGCATGTCGGTGGGCATCTTCACCGCCCTCGCCGGCACCCCGGTGATCGGCATCACGCATGGCCAGTGGGTGTCCATCGCGCTCGTCGGCGTGCTGCAGCCCACCCTGGGCGACTCGGTGCAGATCGCCGCGCAACGCGCGCTCGGCACGGCACTCGGCGCCGTGGTGGCCATGGTGCTGCTCGCCATCGCCTACGGCGAGCCCTGGGCGATGGCCTCGGCAATCGTGCTGGTCGGGGCGGTGGCCGCGCTGCTGCAGCCGGTCAACTACCTGTGGTTCATCACCCTCTTCACGCCGCTGTCGCTGCTGCTCTCGGCCTTCGGCGCGGGCCTCGACGCCGCGATCGCCAGCGAGCGCATCATCGCCACGGGGGTGGCGTGCGTGATCGGCCTGGTGGTCGCCGCGCTCGCGTGGCCCACCCGCAGCGGCGAGCAGCTGCCGGGCGTGCTCGCGAACAGCCTCGACACCTCGGCCGACGACCTCGACGCGGTGCTGCGCGTGGCGTCGGGCGAGCTTCCGCGCGGGGCCATGAGCGAGGTGCACCAGCGGGCCATGCTCGGAGCCGACGACGCCGCCCGCGTGCTGCAGGCGCGCATGGGCGAGTCGATCGAGGCCTTCTCGCGGCCCGATGCCCTGGCCGCCCTCGAGGCCACCGCGATGCAGCTCGTGCGCGACATCGGAACCCTCGCGGGACGCATCCCCATCGACGGCGTGGCCATTCCCGATGCCACCGCGGTGCGGCCGGCGCTGTCGGGCGCCCTGTGCGACATTGCCTCCGCGGTGCGGACCGGGGAAACACCGTCGTCGCCCGGCGACCTGCTCGACGTCCTGGCCCCGGCCCACGCGGTGGTGGACGATGCCAGGTCGGCGGCGGACATCCCCCGCGGGCTCGCCGGCACCGTGGACATGCTCGACACCATCGCCTTCGCCATACAGCGCCTCGCCGACGAGGCCGGCGCGTGGGCGGCCGAGAGCGCGCGCCCGCGTCGGGCCTGGTGGCAGCGGCTCGTCCCGGCACGGGCCGCGGAGACGCCTGCGTGACCACGGCGGCGGCCCGCGGGACCCCCGGCTGGGTGGCCCTGAGGCTGGCCGCGCCCGGCACCGGGCGCCCCAACCCGCGCGGGGCCACCCGAATGCTGCTCGCGCTGATCGGGCCCCTCATGGTGGGCCTGGCCATCGGCGAGCCGGTTCTGGGGATGATCGCCGCGCTGGCCGCGTTCTTCACCGCGCTCATCGAGCCGGTGGGCGGCTACCGCACGCACGTGACGGCCTATCTCCTCATGGTGCCCGTGAACGCCGCCATCGCGGCGCTCGCCTCGGCGGTGGCCGGCACCGTCTGGCAGGCGGGCCTCGCGGGCCTCGCCGTGGGGGTGGCCTCGGGCATCCTCATCGGCTCCACCTCCCGCCTGGCCGTGGTGGGCCCCTTCCCCCTCGTCCTCTTCATCGTCGTGCAGGGCACTGCCCCGCAACCCGCCATCTGGGCCGCGGCCGCCGCGGCTGCCACCGGGGCCATGTGGGTGGCGCTGGCCTCCCTGGCCGCCATGCCCTTCGCCCCCTTCGCGCCCGCGCAGGTGCACGTGGCGGAGGGCTGGAAGGCCGTGGCGCTGCTCGCGCGCGAGCCCGGCAGCGAGCGGCGCCATGCCATGGCGCTCTCGGCCCTCGAGACCGCCCGCGCGACCCTGGTGGCGATCCACCGGGGCTCACCGCGTTGGCAGCGACGACGACGCCAGTTGTGGGCGTCGACGCTGCAGGCCGAGGGCGCGATGGTGGCGATCATCGGCCTGGGATCGTCAGATACCCCGGTGGATGACGTGCTGGTGGAGGCCGATCGCTACGCCACGGCGCTCGCCCGCTACTCCGTGTGGCGGCGCACGATCCCCGATCCCTCCGCGCTGCGCGCCGCCGTGGCCGCCTTCGCCGCCGAGATGGAGCGCCGCGCCGCGCTGTGCGCCGACCCGCGCGAGGCTGCCGTGGCGCTGGCGCCATCGCGCCCGGCCCGGCGCCTGCTGCAGAGGCTCGAGCGCGGCGGCGATGCGCTGCACGACGCCCACCCGGAGGCGCCGCCGATCCCCGAGCACATCCCCCGGCCCATCCTGGCGCCCATCCGGGCATCCGCCCGCTGGTCGTCCCCCGGCCTGCGGCATGGCCTGCGCCTGGGCATCGGAGCCGGTGGCCTCATGGCCATCATCGGAGCGGGAGGCGGTGACTTCCTCGACCTCACCACGCACGGGCCGTGGGTGACGATCACCCTGGTGGACGTGCTGGCGCCGGCGCTCGGCGCGTCGATCCAGCGCACCACGCAGCGGGCGCTCGGCACGGCCGCGGGGGCGATCCTTGCCGCCGCGCTCATCTGGCTGCTGGGCGATCCATGGCTGGTGGCGTGGGCCGCCATCGCCCTCGGAGCCACCGCCGCCTTCATCCGCTACGTCAACTACGCGTGGTTCATGGCGCTGTTCACGCCGCTCGTGCTGCTCATCGCATCCACCGCGGCACCGATGGGGCCGGGCATCGCGGGCCAGCGATTCGTGGCCACGCTCGTGGGATGCGGCCTGGGCTTCGTGCTGGCCACGCTGCTGCTCCCCACCCGCGAGGCCTCGCGACTGCCCGCGGCGCTGGCCGACGCCGTGGACGCCACGGCAGATGGCATCACGGCCGGGCTCGACGCCGCGCGATCCGGCGGCAGCACCATCGACCTCGCCACGACGCAGGGCGACGCCATGCGCGCAGCCGACGCGGCGCTCGAGATCGTCGATGGGGTCACGATGGCGTCACTGGCCCGCCGCGGGCCGGACGCGCCGCTGGCTGACCTCCAGGCGAGCACCGTGGCGCTCATCGAGCGCATGGCCGTGATGGGCACGCGCATGCCCGAACGCGCCCGCGTGGTGCCGGGCACCATCGATGCCGTGACCACCGTCGTCACCGTGCTGCGCGATGTCGCGGGGTGCATTCGCGACTGCCGGCCGCCGGCGGATGCGCCTGCGCTCGATCACCTGCTCGACCCGGCGTGGACCGACCTGGGCGAGGCCGAGAGGGCGGGGCGCCCCGACCCCGTGGCCGAGGGACTGGTGGATGGCCTCGCGGGCATCATCGACGCGACCGAGCGCCTGCGCGCTGCGGCGGCACGCTGGGCCGGCGCCCCGGCACCCAGCTGACCGGCCCTAGCCCCCGAAGCCGGGGGCCTCGGGGAGCTGGGCGCTCTCGCCCAGCACGAGGCCGATGATGTAGCGCAGCGAGATGAGGCCCACGGGCTCGTGGCCGTCCATCACGAGGCAGTGGCGCAGCCCCTGGCGCAGCATGGTGCGACCCGCCGACTCGAGGCTGGTATCCGGGCTGATCACCGCGACGTCGTGGCGCATCCAGCGCTCCACCAGGTCTTCCGAGGGATCGGCCCCGGCCGCGATGGCGATGGCCAGGTCGCGCTCCGAGAGCAGCGCCGGGCCCTGCATCGACGGGTCGAGCACGATCACCGACCCCGCGCGCTCGGCCACCATCGCACGGGCGGCGTCCACCAGCCGGTGCATGGGGCCCACCACCGCGGTGAGCGGCGCCATGTAGTCACGAGCCTGCTTGTCGCCCAGATCGGTGAGTGCCATGCCGGTTTGGTACCAGTCCGCGACGCCTCGCGCCACACCGACCGCGCCCGCGGGACCGATACGCTTCCCATGGGCCGTTAGCTCAGCTGGTCAGAGCAGGGGACTTTTAATCCCAAGGTCCTGGGTTCGAATCCCAGACGGCCCACTCGGGACGCCCGTTGCGCCGCGCGCCAGCCCTAGCGGCGGATGAGCGTGAAGGAGTGGGTGGAGGTGCCGTCGGGGTTCGGCGTGACCACCACCTGCCCGCGCATGCCGGCGTAGGCGCCGGTGCCGCCGGTCACCACCCTGCCCGATGGCTTGAGCGCTCCGGGCGCCGCCGCGGATGCCCGCTGGTACGGGCCGCGTGCCATCAGCGTGCCGTCGGCGAACACGTAGCCGAAGACGCCGACGAACCACTCGTAGGTGCCCGCCCCGTAGGTGAACGCCAGCGTGGAATCCACGGCGTAGGTACCCACCTGCGTGCCGCCTGCGTCCAACACGGTGCCCGCAATGACGCGACGGTTGCCCACGCCCCCGGCGCCGCCGTTCTGCGTGGTCTGCGCGGGGCGCAGGCGCACCACGTAGTCCATGGTGGTGCGCTTCGTGCCGCGCGACGGCAGCGTGTAGGTGACCGTGTGCGCGTAGGTGCCCCGGGTCTTCCGCGTCACCACCATCCCCTTGGCGCCCAGGTACTGACCCGTGCCACCCACAACCTGCCTGCGGAACACCGCCGGGCCGCTGGCGGCCTCGGGAAGCGCGTTGCGCGCCACGATGCGCGCGCCCGACCCGAAGGCGAGCATGAGGGTCGACCCGTTGGCCCCGGCATCCGTTCCCATCACGTGCCCGCGGGGGTTTCGCGTCTCGAGGGCGTACATGCCCGTGAACCACGTGAACGCCCCGCCGGCGGTCACGCCCGGCGTGGGGCCTTCCGTCACGGTGAACTCGGCGGCCCCGAGGGCCGGGGTGGCG
>SXZC01000126.1 GCA_005788075.1 Actinomycetota bacterium | reverse complement strand
GAACACCATGCCGATGCGGCCGCGCAGGTCGACCGGGTCGACGTCACTCGAGAGGAGGTCCTCGCCGCCGAAGAGGATCTCGCCGTTCACCCGGGCGCCGGGCACGAGGTCGTTCATGCGGTTGAGGCAGCGCAGGGTGGTGGACTTCCCGCAGCCCGAGGGGCCGATGATCGCCGTGATGGCGTTCTTCGGGATGTCCATGCTCACGCCGCGCACGGCCTCGTTCTTGCCGTACCACACGCCCAGGTCGCGCAGCTGGAAGATGGGGGGCCCGAGCTCGGGCTGCGCCGGGGCGGCCGCCGCGCCCTGCCCCGCGGCCACGGCATGCGTGGGGGTGGCGGCGCCGGCGGAGAGCTGGATCTCGATCGGTGCGTCGTCGGCGGTCGTGTCGGGTTCCACGTTGGTGGTCATCTCTCCTACCAGCGCTTGCTGTATCGGTTGCGAAGGATAATGGCCACGAGGTTCATCACCAGCAGCGTGGCCAGCAGCACGATGATTCCCGCCGCCGCGATGGCCTGGAACGAGGCCTGGGGCTGGTCGGTCCAGAAGTAGATCTGCAGCGGCATGGCGAAGAGCGCCTCGTTGCCTGCGTCCAGCGGGTTGAGGCTCGGCACGGCGGTGCCGAACACGATGCCGCCCACCACGATGAGCGGGGCGGTCTCGCCGATGGCCCGGGACATCGCGAGGATCGTCCCGGTGAGGATGCCCGGCAGCGCCGCCGGGAACACCTGGCTGCGCACGGCCTGCCAGCGCGTGGCGCCGAGTGCCATGGCGCCCTGCTCGATGGAGATGGGCACGGCGCGCAGGGCCTCGCGCGCGGCGATGATGATGATCGGCAGGATGAGCACGGCCAGCGTGAGGCCGCCGGCCAGCAGCGACTTCGAGATGCCCAGGATGCCCACGAAGATCGCCAGGCCGAGGAGGCCATAGATGATCGACGGCACGGCGGCCAGGTTCGAGATGTTCACATCCACCAGGTGCACCACGCGCGGTCGCACCCGCAGCCACCAGAGGCGTACCCGCAGCCAGCCCGCGTGCACCCCGCTCACGCCGGAGCCCAGCCGCTCGCGCACCTTGCGCTCACTGGCCTCGGCCGACTGCGTGGCGAACTTCTCGAGGTACAGCGCGGCGGCCACGCCGATGGGCCACGCGAAGAAGATGGTGATGAGCATCAGCACCACCGACCCGCGCAGGGCCGAGTTGAACCCGGCCTTGTCGGGGTTGGACGACGGCCGGTCGGCGAGGAATGCCCACGAGAGTGACCCCGCCCCCTTGATGACCACCGACGAGATGAGCCAGATGAGCATTGCGATGGTGATGGCCGTGAGGCCCATGACCAGCCACTTGAACAACTGCTCCGACGGCCGCGAGCGCTTGCGCGCCAGGGGCCGGGTTGCCGCCGCGGGCGGCGGAGGCGGGGTGCCGGGTGCCTCGAGGGTGGTCACTGGTACACCGTCCGGTACTTGCGCACGATGCGCACCGCGATGATGTTGATGGCGAGGGTGACCACGAAGAGCAGCAGGCCCACGGCGAAGATCGACTCGTACTGCAGGCTGCCGCGGGATGCCTCGCCCTTCGACACCTGCACGATGTAGGCCGTGATGGTCTGCATACCCTCGAGCGGGTTCCACGAGAGGTTCGGCACCGTGCCGGCAGCGAGGGTGACCGCCATGGTCTCGCCGATGGCGCGCGAGAGCGCGAGCACGATCGAGGCCACGATGCCCGACAGCGCGGCGGGCACCACCACCTTGAGCGATACCACGCGGCGCGTGGCACCGAGCCCGAAGGCCCCCTCGCGCATGGCGTTGGGCACCGCCCGCATGCTGTCCTCCGACAGCGAGCTGATGAGCGGCGTGATGAGCAGGCCCACCACGATTCCGGCGGCCAGGGCGTTGTAGAGCCCGAGCCCGGGGATGATGTTCTGCAGCGCCGGGGTGACCGCGTCGAGGGCGAAGAAGCCGAGCACGATGGTGGGCATGCCCGCAAGGACCTCGAGCACGGGCTTCACCACGCGGCGAAGGCGCTCGGGCGCGTACTCGCTCAGGTAGATCGCCGAGCCGAGGCCCAGGGGAACCGCCACCACCGCCGCGATGAGCGCGATCACGATGGAGGCATTGAGGAGCGGCAGCACCCCGTACTTGCCCTCGACGGGGAACCACTCGGTGCCGGTGAAGAACTCCTTGAGCGGCACCTCGGTGAAGAAGGTGGCGCCCTCGCCCACGAGCACCACCACGATGCCGACGGTGACGAGGATCGAGATGATCGCCGCCGCGGCGAGGGCCAGCAGCATGGCCCGCTCGCCGACCGACCCGCCGAGGCGCTTCCTGCGCCCCGACGGGCCGCCGACGGGTGTCACGTCACTGCTCAGGTCAGCTGGCCCCGATGGCCTGCTTCGACTCGTCCAGCGCCGACTGCGGTGCCGGGACGAACTTGGCGTCGGTGGCAAGCTGCGTCGCGTTGTCGACGTAGTCGGCCACGAATGCCTTCACCTCGGGACGCGCCAGCGCCTTCTTCGACACGTACACGTACAGCGGGCGCGAGATCGGGTAGTCGCCCTTGGTGATGCTGTCGGTGGTGGGCTCCACGCAGCCCTTGCCGCCGTCCACGGCGAACGCCTGCATGGTGTCGGTGTTGGCCTCGTAGTACGAGAACCCGAAGTAGCCCAGGCCGGCCTCGGCGTCGGTCACCGCGCGCACCGTGACGTTGTCGTCCTCGGAGGCCGAGTAGTCCTGGCGCGACTGGATGACCTCGCCCTTGGCGTCCTCGCCGAGGATCGTCTCGTTGAAGAAGTCGTAGGTGCCCGACTCCGAGCCGGCGCCCGCGAGCGCGAGGGGCAGGTCCTTGAAGCCCGACCCGACCTGGCTCCAGTTGTTCACCTTCGAGCCCGGCGCCCAGATCTTCTCGAGCTCGGGGAAGGTGAGGCAGACCTTGCCGACATCCACGCCGGCCTTGGTGACGAGCGTGATGCCGTCGGATGCCACGCGCACCGGCACGTAGTCGATGCCTGCCTTCTTGCAGACCTCGGCCTCTTCGTCCTTGATCTCGCGCGAGGCGTTGCTGATGTCGGTCTCGCCCTTGCAGAACACCTCGAAGCCGCCGCCCGTGCCGGAGGTGCCCACCGTGATGTTCACGTCCGGGTTCCTTGCGTTGAAGGACTCCGCAGCAGCCGTGGTGAGCGGTGCGACGGTGGACGATCCATCGATGGTGATCTTGCCGGCCAGATCGGTGGCACCGGAGCCGCCGGAGGTGTCCGAGCTCGAGCTGCTGCTGCCGCAGGCGGCGAGCGTGACGGAGCCGCCGACCACCGCGAGTGCAGCGAGAGAGGCGTACATGCGCCGTGACTTCATCTGTTGGTCTCCTTGGAATTCATCGCGTCCCCGTGATGGGAGTTGCCGCGAACTTAAGGTTGCGCGTGTGAAACATGTGTGAACCAAGAGCACCCGGCCCGGCGCTTTCCACGCCGCGAATCCCCATGACCATGGGCTTCAGCGTAGGCAGCCCTCTGTGAACCAATTGTGAACATGCGCGCAGGGCGGCCGCTCAGCGCCGCCGGCGCCCAACGGGGAAGGCCTTCGGGATCGCCTCGAGGCGGTATCCCTGCTTGTGCTCGGTCTGCACGTAGGTGTAGTGCCCGCCGGCCTCGTCGACCTTGCGGCGCAGGCGGCGCACGAGGACGTCGACGGAGCGGTCGCCGTCCTGGCGCTCCCCGCCCCACACCCGCGTGAAGATCTCGTCGCGGCTCAGGGTGCGGCCCTGCTCCTCGACGAGGATCCACAGGAGCTTGATCTCGAGCGGCGTGAGGGGTGCCACCTCGCCCGCCACGCGCACCTCGAGGCGGCTGCGATCGATGGCGAGGTCGCCGAGGGCCACCTGGTCGCGCGTCATCACCATCTCCTCGCCGCCGTGCACCTCGGCCCGGCGGAAGATGGCCTCGAGCCGCGCGATGAGCTCCTTCGCCGAGAAGGGCTTGCGCAGCAGGTCGTCCGCGCCGCGTCGCAGCGCCTCGAGGCGGTCACGCTCCTCCTGCCGGGCGGTCATCACCACGATCGGCAGGTCCGGTGCCCAACGCCGGACGTCCTCGATGATCGTGAGGCCGTCCACGTGCGGCAGCATCAGGTCGAGCACCAGCGCGTCGGGCTGCCAGGCCTTCAGCGCGGTGAGCGCCGCGAGGCCATCCTTGCTCACGCTCGTGGCGAAGCCCGCCTTCGACAGGTGGTAGGCGGTGGCCCGTGCGGTGTTCTCGTCGTCCTCGACGATGAGCACCGTGCGGCGCTCGGGCGCGGGGGAGTCGGCGGCGTGGGTATCGGCCATCGGCCGCCAACCTAGGTACTCCCGCGCCGCACATCGTGACCCTCGCGTGAACAGCCCGTGAAGCCGCGAGAACGCCGGGCCCGCGCGGGTTCACCACCTTTTCACAGGGCGGCTGTAACGGGACACAAGTCGTTAACGATCGAGGCGGGAGAGTGCGGCAGACGCATGACACGTCGTCATCCCGAACACAGGAGAACCCTCACCGTGAATCGCACGCTTCGCATCGCGGCCGCTGCCGCCGCCGTCGGCGGCGGACTCGCCTTCGCCGGCACCGCGGTCGCCCAGAACGCCACGGGCGCGGGCGCGAGCTTCCCGTCCAAGGCCTATCAGTACTGGTGCGCCACCTACGGCGGCTGCTCGTACAGCTCGGTCGGCTCCACCGCCGGCATCAACTCGTGGATCCGCAAGACCACCGACTTCTCGGCATCCGACGCCGAGCTCACCCAGGCCCAGAAGGACCAGGCGGGTCGTCCGGTCACCTACATCCCGACGCTCCTCGGAGCCGTCACGGTGCCGGTGAACATCCCGGGCGTCGCCGGCAACAAGCTCAAGATCACCGGCGACACGCTGGGGCAGATCTTCGCGGGTGACATCAAGGACTGGGCGGCGCTCGGCAACACGCCGACCTTCAAGAAGGACAACAAGGGCGTGAAGCTGCCGGCCGCGCCCATCACCGTGTGCGTGCGCTCCGACGGCTCCGGCACGTCGTTCGCCTTCTCGCGGTACCTCACCAAGGTCAGCCCGTCGTTCAAGGCCAAGGTCAACTTCTCGCAGAGCCCGCCGTGGGCCCCGGGTGGCACCGTGGTCAAGTCGCCGCAGAACGTGGGCGTGGCCAACTGCGTGAAGAGCACGGCCAACTCGATCGGCTACGTCGACCTCGGTGACGTCATCAACGCCGGCCTGGTCGGCAACGTCATGGCGGTCGGCCACCCGAAGAAGGGTCCGTACGTGCTGCCGAGCCTCAAGACCATCACGGACGCCGGCAAGACGCAGAAGGCGATTCGCCCGGACCTGCTGCAGGACTTCTCGGCCGCGCCCGCGCCCACCGCGAAGCAGCGGAAGGCCGGCATCGGCGAGCCGTACCCGATCACCATCACCACGTGGCTGCTGTTCGGCCCGAACGGCAAGAACAACGTGCTGGGCAAGACCATCGCGCAGAAGTTCCTGAGCGCCCAGTACCAGAAGGACCTCGGGAACCTGGGCTTCGCCCCGCTTCCGGGTCCGGTGCTGAAGCAGGCCGGTGCCCTGCTCGCGCAGGTGCCCAACTGATCAGGCGCAGCTGAGCATCGCGTGATCCGCATCATGCGTGGCCCCGAGGCCGGATCCCCGGCAGCGGGGCCACGCAGCGTTTCGAAGCCCTTCCACCACCACCCGCCCGCAGCCGGCCGACGAGGTACATGACACCACCACCGCCTCCACCACCGCCACCACCGCTCGCTTCCGTGCCCGGTGGACCCCGGCAGGTGGCATCGCTTCGCCGCGGTCGCGGCGGGGTGGTGGCCGACCGCGGCTACGCCCTCGCCGCGGGACTGGCCGCCCTGGGATCCGTGGTGCTCGTGGGGTACCTGCTGTGGGTGACCATCGAGCAGACCGGGGAGGCCTGGAGCACCTTCGGGGTGCTGGGGTTCCTGTTCGGCACCGAGTGGGTGCCCTTCCCCGTGAACGGCAGCGCCGTGTATGGCGCGCTTCCGTTCATCTACGGAACACTCATGACGTCGGTGCTGGCACTGATCATCGCGGTGCCGGCGGCCGTGCTGATCGCCCTCGCCACCACCGTCTTCCTGCCGCGCAGGCTGCGCGGGCCCGTCGGGGGCTTCATCAACCTGCTGGCCGCCGTGCCGTCGGTGATCTTCGGCCTCTGGGGCCTGTTCGTCCTCGTGCCATGGATCACCCCCGCGCTCAACTGGCTGGCGAGCACGCTCGGCTGGATCAACATCTTCGGGTGGCAGCCCTTCGCGGGCCCCGTCACCTCTGGCTCGTTCCTCGTGGCCAGCATCGTGCTGGCGATCATGGTGCTGCCGATCATCACGGCCATCACGCGCGAGGTGCTGCTCACGGTGCCCCGGGAGCAGCAGGAGGCCGCCTACGCGCTCGGTGCCACGCGCTGGGAGATGGTGAAGCACTCCATGCTCCCCTGGGCGCGGTCGGGAATCGTGGGCGCATCGGCGCTCGGCCTCGGCCGCGCGGTCGGCGAGACCATCGCCATCGCCATGCTTCTCGGCAACTCGGCCGTGATCTTCGAGTCGCTGCTCGGCCCCGGCGCCACGCTCGCGAGCGTCATCGCGCTCGAGACCGGCGAGGCCACCGGGTTGCAGCTGTCGGCGCTCACCGCCCTGGCCGTCGTGCTCTTCGTGGTGGCGTTCGCGATCAATGGCACCGCGCGGTTGATCGTGCGGCGCAGCGAGCGCCAGGCCAAGGCCGACTCCGGCCGCCGCGGCCTGCTGGGGCGCCGGCGTCCGGTCGATGAGCCCGACGAGGACGCCGCCGCGGAGGCCGCGGCCGCGCGCGCCGCCGACCTCGCGCTGGCGGCGGCCAACCGCGAGCCGCATCCCATCACCGGGCCGCACGCGGTATCGGCGGGGCGCCGGATTCGCTCCCGCATCGCCGAGGTGGTGATCTGGGCGAGCCTGCTGGTCGGCATCGTCCCCCTCGTGGCCATCTTCGTGGAGATGCTCATGAAGGGCATCCCCGCGATCTCGCTGGAATTCTTCACCGAGGTGCCACCGGCCGACCCGTCGATGGCGGGCGGCGGCATCGCGAATGCCCTTGTGGGGACACTCATCCTCATGGGCATCGCGGTGGTCATCTCCGCGCCCATCGGCGTGCTCACGGCACTCTTCATCTCGGACGTCACGAAGCCGGAGGGCTGGCAGAAGAAACTCGCCGAGGCGATCGGGTTCTTCGTGGACGTCATGCTCGGCGTGCCGGCCATCGTCATCGGGCTCACGGTGTTCCTCGGCATCGTCGTGGTGCAGGGGCACTACTCGGCGCT
>SXZC01000125.1 GCA_005788075.1 Actinomycetota bacterium | reverse complement strand
CGGCATCGGCGCGCCGCAGGTGGGGCGCATCGCGCACGGCATGACCGTGGGCACGAACGCCATGCTCGAGGGCACCGGCGCCCGCACCGCCCTCGTGGCCACCGAGGGCCTCGAGGACGTCCTCGAGCTGCGACGCCAGGACCGGGCGTCGCTGTACCGGCTCGACGTCGCCCATCCCCCGCCCCTGGTGCCGGCCGAGCGCGTGGTTCCCGCGCGCGAGCGCGTCGGGGCCACCGGCGTGGTCACCGCGCTCACCCCCGCGGCCATCGACGCCGTGGTCGACCGCCTGCGCTCCATCGATCCCCAGGCCGTGGCGATCGGCCTGCTCTTCTCGTACGCCGAACCCGGGCACGAGCGCGCCATCGCCAAACGCCTTCGCGCCGAGATGCCGGGGGTTCACGTGTGCGCATCGAGCGAGGTGCTGCCCGAGGTGCGCGAGTACGAGCGCATCGCCACGACGGCACTCGACGCCTACCTCACCCCCGTGCTGTCGGACTACCTGCAGTCGCTCGGGGCTCGCACGGACGCGGCCGGCCTTCCCGCCCCGGCGATCATGCAGTCGAGCGGAGGCCTGATGCCGCTCGAGCACGCGGCGGCCCACGCCTCGCGGACGGTGCTCTCGGGGCCGGCCGGGGGCGTGGTGGGGGCGGCCGACGTCGCCCGCGCCGATGGCGCCGATGTGGCGCTCGCATTCGACATGGGCGGCACCTCGTGTGACGTGGCGCTCATCACCGGCGGCAGGCCGGGGCGCACCCACGGCTGCGTGGTGGCGGGCCACCCGGTGCACCTTCCGATGCTCGACATCGAGACCGTGTCCGCCGGGGGCGGCAGCATCGCCTGGGCCGATGCCGGCGGGGCACTTCGCGTGGGCCCGCGATCCGCCGGGGCCGTGCCGGGGCCGGCCGCGTACGGGCGGGGCGGCACGACCCCGACCGTCACCGACGCCAACGTGGTCCTCGGAAGGGTGGGCGGCGACCTCGGCGTGGGCGGCACCATCACGCTGCAGGCGGAGCCCGCCCTCCGCGCGGTCGCGCACCTCGCCGATGCCCTCGGGCTCAGCGCGGATGAGTGCGCGCGCGGAATCGTGGAGGTCGCCGTGCAGCAGATGGTGTCCGCGCTGAGCGTCGTGAGCGTCGAGCGCGGCGTAGACCCCCGGCCGGGGGTGTTGATCGCCTTCGGCGGCGCCGGGCCGCTGCACGCATGCGCCGTGGCGGACGGCCTCGGCATGGACCACGTCACGTGCCCTGCCACTGCCGGGGTGCTCGCCGCGCTCGGGATGGTGGTTGCGGGAGAGCGCCGCGACCACGTGCAGAGCGTGCTGCTTCCCTCGCGCGAGTCGCACGCGCTCCGGGCCGCGGTGGCGCCTTTGGTGGATCGGGCATCGGCAGAGCTCCCCGCGGGGCGCATCGAGGTGCGGGCGGACTGCCGCTATGTCGGCCAGAGCCACGCGCTCACGGTGGAGTGGGACCCGCAGGCCCCGGCCGCGGCGCTCGAGGATGCCTTCCACGCCGCCCACGAGCGCACTGCGGGCCAGGCGATGCGGGGGGAGGCGGTCGAGGTGGTGTCGGTGCGCGTGGCGGCGGTCACCGATGGCCCGCCACTCGACCTGCATCCGGTCGATGAGCCGGTGGCCGTGCATGCCGGGCCGCTGTCGCTGCCCATGCACGGGAGCACCTGCTGGGTGGCCGAGGGCTGGAGCGCGGCGGTGCACGCCGACGGCACGATCAGGCTGGCCCGGGCATGAGTGGCCTCGACGCCATCGGGCTGCAGGTGTGGGGCGCCGCGCTTCGCGCCGTGGCCGACGAGATGCAGGCGGCCCTGGTGCGCTCCGCATTCAGCGTGACGATCCAGGAGCGCCGCGACTGCAGCACCGCGCTCTTCGACGCCCACGGGCACATGGTCGCCCAGGCCGACTCCATTCCGGTGCACCTGGGCGCGATGCCCGAGGCCGTGGCGGCGGTGATGGCCGCTGGAGCGGCGCCCGGCGAGGCGTGGATCGTCAACGACCCGTTCACGGGCGGCACTCATCTGCCCGACCTCACGATCGTGTCGCCGGTGGCCGTGGATGGCCGTGTGGTGGCGCATGCGGTCACGCGGGCGCACCATGCCGACGTGGGCGGCATGACCCCCGGATCCATGCCGGCGGGGGCGGGCGAGCTGCTGCAGGAGGGGCTCGTGCTCCCCCCGGTGCGGCTCGCCACCCCACATGGGATCGAGGCGGGCGTGATGGCCATCATCGCCGCCAACTCCCGTACCCCCGCCGAGCGCCGTGGCGACATCGCCGCGCAGCTCGCCGCCCATGCCCTGGCGGATCGCCGAATCGACGACCTCTGCGCGAGGCGTGGCGGTCCTGATGCCCTCGAGGGCGCGATGGAGGCGCTCCTGGCCTACGCCGAGCGCCGCACCCGTGCCGCCATCACCGCCATGCCGGATGGCCAGTGGCAGGCCGCGGAGGCCCTCGAGGGCGACGGCGCGACGGACGCGGACATCGTGATCCGCGTGCGCGTGGCGATCGAGGGCGATGCCATGACCGTGGACTTCACCGGCACCGACCCCGCCGGGCCCGGGAACCTCAACTGCCCCATCGCCGTCACGCGCTCGTCGGTGTTCTTCGCGGTGCGGGTGGCCACGGACCCAGACATTCCGGCATCGGCCGGTGCGTACGCGCCCGTGACCATCGTGGCTCCTGCGGGCAGCCTCGTGAACGCGCCGCCTGGCGCCGCGGTGGCGGCGGGCAACGTGGAGGCCTCGAGCCGCATCGCCGATGCGGTGCTCGCGGCCCTGCGCGGCGCCGCCGACGTGCCTGCCCAGGGGCAGGGCACCATGAACAACCTCACCCTCGGGTTCCCGGGCAGGGTCTACTTCGAGACCCTCGGCGGGGGCCAGGGGGCGTCGGCGGGCGCGGATGGTCCATCCGCCGTCCACGTGGCCATGAGCAACACCCTGAATACCCCGGTGGAGGCACTCGAGCTGGCGATGCCCGTGCGGGTGGAGCGCTACGCCGTGCGGCGCGGTTCGGGTGGCGACGGCGCGCACCGGGGTGGCGACGGGGTGATCCGCCGCCTGCGCCTGCTCGAGTCCGCCGAGGTATCGCTCATCGCCGAGCGCAGGCGCACCGCGCCATCCGGTGCCGCGGGCGGTGGCGACGGCAGCCCGGGCGAGACGCTGGTCGACGACGTCCTCGTGCCCGGCAAGTGGCGGGGCCACCTGCCCGCGGGATCGACGGTGGAGCAGCGCACGCCGGGCGGTGGCGGGCACGGCGCCCCCGACTAGCTACCTGGCGAGGTCCTTGCCGACGACAACCACGACGTCGGCGGTGCCGATGCGGCCCTGCGCAAGGGAGTTGACCTCGACGGCCCGCGTGATGCCGAGGTCCTTGGCCAGGTTCCAGGCCACCTCCTTGCGGCCCTTCACGTACTGCACCTCGGACGCCGTGAGGTCCTGCTTGGTGGCGTTGTCGACCACGCCCAGCGTGTAGCCGTCGGCCTGCACGCGCGGGGCCACCTTGTTGGCCGCTGCGCCCGTGATGTTGCTCGCGTTGAGCACGGCCACCGTGTAGGCCGCCTTGTTGGCGACCGGCGGGATGTCCTCGGGCACCTCACCGGTGTCGGCGGCCGTCGCCGTGGTCTGCGTGCCGGACGCCGCGGGAGTGGAGGCGCTGTCGTCGCCGCGCAGGAAGAACCACCAGCCGCCGACCCCGATGATCGCGATGGCGAGCAGTACCGCGATGCCCATGAGGAAGCCGCGGCCTGACGATTCCGCCGGCTCGTCGCGCGGAGCGCGCGGCGGCGTGGCCTCGCGCGAGGCTGCCGTGCGCTCGGCGCCCGCGGCGGCACCGGCCGACGCTGCGGCGCCCGCACCAGCTGACGCGGCCTGAGCCTCGGAGCGGGCCTTCTCCTGCTCCCGGGCGGTGGGCGTTCGTGCCGGATCGGCCGGCTCGGCGGGGGGCGCCGCGGATGCCGGCGCAGCCACGGCGGATGCCGCCGTGAGGGCACGCACGCGCTCGAGCGAGGGGGCGGCAGCGGGAGGAACGGGAGGCCCAATGCGCTCCTCGAGTTCCTTTATCGAGCGTCCCTGCCGGAGGATGATGACGGCGAGCACCACGAAGGCGACGAGCCCCACTCCGGCGGCCGCCATGATGATGATGTCCACCGCGTCCACTGGGGGTGGACGCTACCAGCAGGGGGGGACGGTCAGGTGCCGGGCGTCACGCGATAGGCGTCGAATACGGAGTCGACGTTGCGCAACTGGCTGGTGAGGGCCCTCAGGGTGTCGATATCCGCCATTTCGAGCACGAATCGGTGGCGGGCCATCTGGTCCTCCACCTGGCAGTTGGCGCCGAGGATGTTCACGCCGTTCTCGGCGATCGTGCGCGAGATGTCCTCGAGCAGGCGATGGCGATCCCAGGCCTCCACGGCGAGTTCCACGCGGAACGACTGACGGCTCTCGCCCCCCCAGGCCACCGGGGTGAAGCGCTCCGGACTGCGCATGAGGGCACGGGCGTTCGGGCAGTCCTCGCGGTGGATCGTGATGCCCCGCCCCAGCGAGATATACCCCACGATGTCATCCCCCGGCACCGGCTTGCAGCACTTGGCCAGCCGCACCAGCACGTCGGCGGCACCCTCGATCTCGATGCCGAGGTCGCTCGACGGCGTGGTCTCGCGGCTGCGCCCCTCCCGCCTGTCGGGGAGCGCCGGCTCCGGGTCCACCGCCCCCTCGTCCGTCTTGAGGCGGGCGATGATCTTGTTCACCACCACCTGCACGGATGTCTTCCCGGAGCCGAGCGAGACGTAGAAGTCCTCGGCGCGCTTGAAGCCCATGTCCTGCGTCACCTGCGCGAACAGCGGCGAGCCCACGATGCGCTGGCTCGGGAGGCCCGCCTTCCGCAGGCCGTCCTGCAGCACCTCGCGACCGTGGTGCTCGGCATCCTCGCGCTGCTCGCGGCTGAAGAACGACCGGATCTTCGACCGGGCCTTGGAGGTCTGCACCACGCCCAGCCAGTCGCGCGACGGACCGCGCGGAGACTTCGACGTGAGCACCTCGACGAAGTCACCGGACTCCAGCTGGTGCGTGAGGGGCACGATGCGCCCGTTCACCTTGGCGCCCACGCAGCGATGCCCGACGTCGGTGTGCACGTCGTAGGCGAAGTCGAGGGGCGTGGATCCCGCGGGCAGGGCGCGCACCTCGCCCTTCGGCGTGAACACGTACACCTCGGCCGAGTAGAGGTCGCTGCGCAGGGTGTCCATGAACTCGGTCGGGTCCGAGGTGTCCTGCTGCCAGTCCATCATCCCTGCGAGCCAGCCCAGCTTGTCGTCCGCTGCGGCGGCGCCCGACGCACCCGCGAGGCTGCGCGACTCCTCCTTGTACAGCCAGTGGGCAGCCACGCCGTACTCAGCTGTGTGGTGCATCTCGGGCGTGCGGATCTGGATCTCCAGCGGGCTGCCGTGCGGGCCGATCACCGTCGTGTGCAGCGACTGGTACATGTTGAGCCGCGGCATTGCGATGAAGTCCTTGAAGCGGCCGGGCATGGGCTTCCAGAGCGAGTGGATGATGCCCACCGCGCCGTAGCAGTCCTTCACCGACTCCACGATCACGCGCATCGCCGTGAGATCGTAGATCTCGTTGAACTCCTTGCCCTTGCGGGTCATCTTCTCGTAGATCGAGTAGAAGTGCTTCGCCCGGCCCGTGATCTCCACGGGCTCGATGCCCACGGCCTTGAGCTCGCCGCGCAGGATCTCCCCCGCCTCGGCCACGTACTCCTCGCGGTCGGCGCGGCGCTGGTTGACCATCTGCTGGATCTCCGCGTAGCGCTTGGGGTGCAGCGCCGCGAACGCGAGGTCTTCGAGCTCCCACTTGAGGGAATGGATTCCCAGGCGATGCGCGAGCGGGGCGTACACCTCGAGGGTCTCGCGCGCCTTCTGCATCTGCTTCGACTTGCTCATGTACGACAGCGTGCGCATGTTGTGAAGGCGGTCGCAGAGCTTCACCAGGAGCACCCGGATGTCGGACGACATCGAGATGATGAGCTTGCGGTAGTTCTCGGCCTGCCGCTCCTCCTGGCTCTCGAAGTGGATGCGCGTGAGCTTGGTCACCCCGTCCACGAGAGCCGCCACCTGCGGCCCGAATGCCGACTCGATGTCCTCGCGCGACGCGCCGGTGTCCTCCACCACGTCGTGCAGCAGCGCGGCCTGGATGGTCTCGGGGTCGAGCCCGAGCCCGGCGGCGATACGCGCGACGCCGAGCGGATGGGTGATGTACGGCTCGCCGGAGTGGCGCATCTGGTCGCGGTGCTTGTCGTCCGCGTACCGGTAGGCCCGACGAATGGCCTCGGCGTCGGCGGTCGGGTGGTGATCAAGCACCTCCCTCACCAACGCCTCGAGGTCGGCGTCACCGGTGGACGAGGAGAGCCCGAGATCTGCGAGCGGAGTACCCACGGCGCCTACGATAACGCGCCCGTGGGCTCGGGCAGCCATTCGGGGATGCTGCCGAGCACATCCATGGTGAGCGCCCGGGCGGCCATCACCTGCGCCTCCTCGGCGAGCGCGGCGGCGCGCAGGCCCACGGGGCCGGCCTCGAGGTTGGCGGCAGGCGCGTCGGGCACGAGTGCGATGCCCCGGGCGTCGACCGTGATGAGCCCGGCATCGACGAGTGCTGCGAGGGCGATGGCGAGCGCCCGTGGCGACCGGGTGACGATCCCATCGCCCGCGAGCACGAGGTCGCACTCCGAGCCCCAGGGGATGCCCTCGGGGTGAGACTTCAGGCCGGGCCAGATGGCGCGCGCGGTATCGCGCACGGCCAGGTCGGCCAGCGCCACCTGCAGCGCGAT
>SXZC01000124.1 GCA_005788075.1 Actinomycetota bacterium | reverse complement strand
TGATCTACCGGCGCCGCGACGGCGACTTCGGCCTCATCGAAGGGGCCTGAGGCGCTCCGCCGCCTGATCAGGTGGTTCATCCCCCTGCTCGTCGTGCTCGGCACGGCGGGCGGGGCGGTGGCCGCCGACCCGGCACTCGTCGCCGAGCTGCAGGCCATCACTCCCGCGCCGGTGGTCGCGGGCGCGGGCACCGTCACCGAGGCATCGTCCGACGGGGCCGAGGCGCTGGCGACCGCGGTCATCGTGGCCGGCGACCCGCAGTTCGCCGTGCTGCGTGACGCCATCGCGGGGCAGGGGGCCGTGGCCACGCTCACGCGCAGCGCGCCGCTGTCGGACGGCGGCACCGTCACGTCGTTCGCCGTGGCATTCCCGTCGGCGCCGGCCGCGCGGGCGATCGTGCGTCGCTCGGTGCTCGCCCTGCTGGCGCAGGCAGGGGCCGCGCCCGCGCTCAACAGCGAGCTCGAGGCCACACCCGGTGGACGCGTGGTGATCGCCACCCTGCCCGGCGGCGCGCTGCGCACCCTGGCCATGGCATCGCGCGGCGCGCGCCTGGTGGGAACCATCACCGCCCGCCCGGGCGGCGGCGCCCAGGACCTGCAGGAGCTCGTGAACGGCCTCACGGCCGCGTGGGCGCGGATCCCACCCCCGGCACCCGGCACCGCCGAGGAGGTCGGGGTGTCCGACGCCCTGCGCCTGCAGATCCGCGCGGCATGGGCGGCCGCCGGTCGCACCGGGCAGGAGGTCGCGGGCACCATGCTCGCGGCGCGCATCGACGGCGGCACCTGGGTGATGGCCGACATGGGCCCGGCGGGCGCCCCGGAGTGGTGGCTGTTCCGGGCCGTGGATGCCACCACATACCGCGCCGAGTCGACCGTGGGCTTCCCGGCCGGCTGCCCGTCGATCCCCGTGGCGCTGCGCGAGGTGTGGGGCTTCGCGTCGGAGTGCGCGGCCGGCGACCCCGGCGCGCCGCTTCCCGGGTCGGTGCCCGCCGGCGAGTTGCCCGAGCCCGTGCGCGGCGTGGGCATGTGGATCTGGTACACGGGCAAGGCCGAGGGCTCGCTGCAGGGCATCATCGACCGCGCGCGCACCTACGGCGTGCGCACCGTGCACATCAAGTCGGGCGATGGCACGTCGTACTGGAGCCAGTTCGACCGCGCCGTGGGCCCGCTGAAGGCCGCCGGCCTGCGCGTGTGCGCCTGGCAGTACGTGCGCGGCCGCAAGCCCGTGGCCGAGGCCGCCGTGGCCGCCCGCGCCGTGCGCGCCGGCGCCGACTGCTTCCTCGTGGATGCCGAGATCGAGTTCGAGCGCCTGCCACAGCGCTACCTGCGCGCCACCCGCTACATGCGCGCCCTGCGCGCCCGCGTGGGCACCGCGTACCCGATCGGGCTCACCACCTTCCCCTACGTCGACGTGCACGGGCCCTTCCCGTACACGGCCTTCCTGAACGGCCCCGACGGCGCCCAGTTCACGATGCCGCAGGTCTATTGGAAGGCCTTCCGCGTGTCGCCTGCCGCCGCGGTCGAGCGCACCATGCGCTGGAACCGCATCTACGGCAAGCCCATCGCCCTGCTCGGCAGCACCTACATGCGCGAGAGCGCGTCGTCGATCCGGCAGTTCCGGTGCGCGTCGCAGGCCGCCGGGGTGGGCGGCGAGAGCTGGTGGGAGTGGCGGAACACCCGGTCCGGGCAGTGGCCTGCCCTGGCGTCGCCGCTCACCTGCCAGGCGCCCCTGGCGAAGCCCGGGGCCACGCGCTATCCGGTGATGGGCATGCGCTCGCGCGGCGATGCCGTGCGCCGCCTGCAGCAGCTGCTGCGCGGCCAGGGAATCGCGGTGCGGGTGGACGGCTTCTTCGGGGCCACCACCCGCGACGCGCTCGCCACGTATCGCGCACAGCGGGGCCTCGTGGGCGGGCCGGGCACCGACGACGCCGTGTGGGCCGACCTGATCCAGCGCAGCGGGTCGCTGATGACATCGCGCGGGGGGTAGGCCCCCACGCCGTTGGTACCCTTGTGTCTCGGATAAGCGGCCGCTCGGACTTGCCTGCATGAGCACTGAGATGATCAACAAGGTCCTTCGCTTCGGCGAGGGGCGCGGGATGAAGCAGCGCGTCAAGCGGGTGGAGCGCATCAACGCGCTCGAGCCCGAGATGCAGGAGCTCTCCGACGAGCAGATCCGCGAGCGCGCGGACGACATCCGGAATCGCATCGCGGGCGGCACCGACCCCGAGGATGTGCTCGACGAGACCTTTGCGCTCGTGCGCGAGGCGTCGTGGCGCAGCCTCGGCATGCGGCACTTCGCCGTGCAGCTGATCGGCGCCATGGTGCTGAACGCGGGCCAGATCGCCGAGAGGAAGACCGGTGAGGGCAAGCCCCTCACCGCGACCGCCGCCGTGGCGCTCAACGCGCTCACCGGCAAGGGCGTGCACCTGGTCACGGTGAACGACTACCTCGCGGCCCGTGACGCCCAGTGGATGACCCCCGTGTACGAGGCCCTCGGCCTGAGCGTGGGCGTGATCCAGTCGATGATGCCCGAGGACCAGCGCCGCGCGGCCTACGCGGCCGACATCACCTAC
>SXZC01000011.1 GCA_005788075.1 Actinomycetota bacterium | reverse complement strand
GGAGGCGCCTGCATGAGCGCCCGTCGCGTGGCCACTGCCGGCGGGCCGGGCCCGCGCCCGCGCGCACGCGGCGCACGAGGCACAGCGGCGAAATGCGATCGGCGAGCTCGCCGCCACGGCGGGCGGCCGGCGGGAGGTCGACGAGGTCGGCGCCATCCCCCGCCACCACGCATGGGCCCAGGTCGCCGAGGGCGGAGGCCACGTCGGCCAGATCCCAGGCGGCCGGCGCGATCACCTCGGCAAGCGCGCCCTGCGCATCCACCCGGTAGGCGCCGGCGAACACCTGCCCGCGCCGGGCGTCGATCACGGGCACCGCCAGCACGTCGGCGGGCGGCCCGTGCTCCGCTGGCTCCGCCGCAGCGATGCCCAGTGCAAGCGCCTCGAGCGTGGATGCGCCCTGCACCGGGATGCCCAGCGCCTGCCCGAGCCCCAGCGCGGTGGCGATGCCGATGCGGATGCCCGTGAAGCCCCCGGGCCCGATGCCCACCACGATGTCGTCGAGGTCGGCAGGCACCGCCCCGGCCTCGGTGAAGAGGTCGTGCGCGGCCTCGAGCACGCGGCGGCCGCCGCCCGGGATACGCCCCAACCAGGCCTCGGCCACGACGTCGTCGCCATCGACGATCGCCAGGGCCGGGTCAGGCGTTGCGGTGTCGAGCGCGAAGGTCGTCACAAAGGGCCTCGAGCGATGCATCGGTGCCGGGATCGGCGCCATCCAACCGTAACACCCGCCTGTCGCCGCCCCCGTGGGCGATGTCCACGCGCACGCGCGGGTCGGGGAGCCCATGCAGCACCGCGTCCGGCCACTCCACGAATGCCACGGAGTCAGGGCCGACGGACTCCAGCGCCAGGCCGAGCTCCTCGTCGTCGGGATCGCCCAGGCGCCACGCATCGAGATGGGCCACGGGCACGCGGCCCGCGTAGGAATTGGCGATGGCGAACGTGGGGCTGGTGACGGGGCCCTCCACGCCGAGCGCGCGGGCGGCGGCACGCACGAGGGTGGTCTTCCCCGCCCCGAGGTCTCCGCGCAGCACCACGACATCACCGGGCGCGAGCAGGCCGGCGATGCCCGCCCCGAGCTCCTCCGTCGCATCGGGGCCCTCGCTCACGAACTCCGCCGTCATCAGAAGAGCCCGAGCTGCTCTGTGGCGGGATCGGCGGCGCTCCCCGCTGGCGCGGCGCCTGCCGTGGGCACCCCGGCGGCCTCGGGCACGTCGGGTGCCGCCCCACCGGGATCGGCCCCGGCCACGAGCGCGGGGAGCCGCGCGAAGTCCTCCTGGAGGCTGCCGAGCATGGCCCGGGTGTAGAGGGCGGCAGCCGGGTGGTACACCGGGTAGAGGAGGACCGGCACGCCCGCGAACGCGATGGGAAGCGGCTGGCCATGCACCTTGCTGATGCCCTCGGGCCGGCCGGACAGCAGCTTGGTGGCGAAGTTGCCGAGCGTGCACACCACCCGGGGCCGGATGAGCCCTACCTGCTCCTCGAGGTAACCGCGACAGGAGTCGATCTCCTCGGGACGCGGATCGCGGTTACCGGGCGGGCGGCACTTGAGCACGTTGGCGATGAACACCTGCTCGCGCGACATGCCGATGCCCGCCAGCAGCTCGTCGAGCAACTTGCCTGCCTGCCCCACGAACGGCAGGCCCGTGCGGTCCTCATTGGCCCCCGGAGCCTCCCCTACGAAGAGCAGATCCGCGTCCGGATCACCGGCGCCCACCACCACGGTGGTGCGCCCCTCGGACAGGGGGCAGCGCGTGCACCCGCGAAGGTGCTCGGCCAGCCTCTCCAGCGCCTGGGCGCGGACCGCGGCATCGCTCATCAATACCCCACGCTATAAGCGACCCCGGACGCCCGGATTGGTCGCGGCAAGGCCTTGTTACACGGGTGCCGCGCGGGCTAGATTGCCCCATCCGAATTCGGCGCCAAGCCCGGTACCCCGCCTCGGGGACTGGAGCGAGTCCGGTTCGGCGGTGCCCGCCACATCGTGCGGGCGCGTCGTGCTGCGCCAGTCGTACATGACCCACACTCAGTCGCCATCCCACGATTCCCGGCCGCGCCCCGACGTGGTCCGCACGGTGCCCGAACTGCGCGCCGCCGTCGACGCGCTGCGCGCCGAGCACGGGTCGGTGACGCTGGTGCCCACGATGGGCGCGTTCCACGAGGGGCACCTCTCGCTCATGCGCCGCGCCGCCGGGGGCGGCAGCGCCGTGGTGGTGTCGCTGTTCGTGAACCCCACGCAGTTCGCGCCCACCGAGGACCTCTCGGCGTACCCGCGCGATGAGGACCGCGACCTGGAGCTGGCCGCCGGTGCCGGAGCCGATCTGGTGTGGGCGCCCTCGGTGGACGACGTCTATCCCGGTGGCTACGCCATGGAGATCACCATCGGCGGGCCCGCGGAGGTGCTCGAGGGCGCGAGCCGCCCCCACCACTTCGCCGGCGGTGCCACCGTCGTGGCCAAGCTGCTCACCGCCGTGCGGCCCGATCGCGTGGTGTTCGGGCAGAAAGACGCCCAGCAGGTGGCGGTGATCCGCCGGCTCATGGCCGACCTGCACCTGGAGGACATCGAGATGATCGTCGCCCCCATCGTCCGCGAGGACGATGGGCTGGCGATGAGCAGCCGGAACGCCTACCTGGGCCCCGACGACCGCGCCGCTGCGGTGGTGCTGTCGCGGGCGCTCTCCACGGCGTCGGCCCTCGCCGAGGAGGGCGAGGTGGAGGCAGCGCGCATCGAGGCGGCGGCGATGGCCGTGATGGCGGCCGAGCCGCGATGCGAGCCGGAGTACGCGGCGGTGGTCCACCCGGACACCTTCGCCAGGCTGGACCGCCTGGAGGCGCCTGCCCTCCTGTGCGTCGCCGCGCGGGTCGGTCCCGCACGGCTCATCGACAACGCAGAACTACCCGTACCCACCACACGGAGGACCACCGTGCCCCGAGCACGCACGATGCTGAAGAGCAAGATCCACCGCGCCACGGTGACCGACGCGAACCTCAACTACGTCGGGTCGATCACCGTGGACCGCGACCTGCTCGACCTCGCGGACATCCACGAGTACGAGAAGGTCAGCGTGCTGAACATCAACCCCGGCGCGCGCTTCGAGACCTACGCCATCAACGGCCCTCGGGGCCGCGGCGACATCTGCCTCAACGGCGCCGCTGCGCGCCTCGCGCACCCCGGCGACCTGGTGATCATCCTCACCTACGCCGAGTACGACGAGGCCGAGCTCGTTGACGGCCACGAGCCCACGGTGGTGCACCTCAACAAGCGCAACGAGGTGACCGAGCTGATCGAGGACATGGTGCCGGTCATGTGGGAGGTCGAGTAGCCATCCTCTCCGCCGCCGACATCCGCGGGCTCAAGGGGCAGCGCCGCATGGCGATGCTCACGGCCTACGACTACCCGATGGCGCTGGCGCTCGACCAGGTGGGGCTCGATGTCATTCTCGTGGGCGACAGCCTCGGCGAGGTGGAGCTGGGGTACGACTCCACGCGCGCGGTGTCACTAGAGATGATGGAGCACCACGTGCGGGCGGTGGCGAACGGCGCCACGCGCACGCACATCACGGGCGACATGCCCGCGGGCACGTATGGCGATCCCCGCCAGGCGGTGGAGAGCGCGATGGCGCTGGTAGCCGCGGGGGCCCATTCGGTGAAGCTCGAGGGCGCGCTCATCCCCCAGGTGGAGGCCATCCGCGACGCCGGGATCCCCGTGATGGGCCACGTGGGCCTGCTCCCCCAGACCGCCGAGGGCGGCTACCGCAAGCAGGGCAAGACCACGCAGGACGCCGACCGGCTGGTGGCCGAGGCCATCGCGCTCGATCGCGCCGGGTGCTTCGCGATCGTCATCGAGTGCGTGGACGCCGACGCCGCGCGCCGCATCACCGACGCGGTGGCCGCCCCCACCATCGGCATCGCCGCCGGCATGGACTGCGACGGCCAGGTGCTGGTGAGCACCGACCTCATCGGGCTGCTGCCCGACCCGCCGGCCTTCGTGGCCCCGCGCGCGAACGTGCGCGACATCATCATGGGCGCGGCCGCGGAGTTCGCGGCCGAGGTGCGCGCGACGGCCGCACCGCCCGCCGCACGAAGCGCGAAGCCGTAGCGAACCCCGGTGTCAGGCACTTAACCGAGCCGCGCGCATTGCGTGACGGACGGTCAAGTGCCTGACACCGGGGTCTAGATCAGGCCGCCCTTCGCGATCTTCTTCAGGTTCAGGGCCTTGTTGAGGGTCGCCTCATCCACGCCCTTCTCCCGGGCCACCTCGCGCAGCGGACGGCCGCTCTTGGTGGCCTCCTTCACGATGTCGGTGGCCAGGTCGTACCCGATGTAGGGGTTCAGCGCGGTGGCGGCGGCGAGCGTGCCCTCGGCGTGGCGGTTGAGCCCCTCGAGGTTCGGCTCGATGCCGTCCACGCACTTGGTGCGGAACACCGTGGCCGTGCTGGTGAGCAGCGCCACCGACTGCAGCAGGTTCCGGGCCATCAGCGGGATGCGCACGTTGAGCTCGAAGTTGCCCTGCGTGCCCGCCACCGTGATGGCGGTGTCGTTGCCGATCACCTGGGCGCCTACCTGCATGACCACCTCGGGGATGACCGGGTTGACCTTG
>SXZC01000123.1 GCA_005788075.1 Actinomycetota bacterium | reverse complement strand
TCGAGCTGCTCTCGGTGGCGCTGTACATCCTCTGCGCCATCGAGGTGTCGCGCGAGCGCTCGCTCGAGAGCGGCCTCAAGTACCTCATCACCGGGTCCATCGGCACGGCGATCCTCATCTACGGGTTCGCGCTGCTCTACGGGGCCACCGGCACCACGTCGCTCACGGGCATCGCGCTGAAGCTCGACACCATGGACGGCCTCCTCACCGAGCCGCTGCTGGTGGCGGCCATCGTGCTCATCGTGGTGGCGCTGGGCTTCAAGGCCAGTGCCGTGCCGTTCCACATGTGGACGCCCGACGGGTACCAGGGCGCCCCCACCCCGGTGACCGCCTTCATGGGCACCGGCACCAAGGTGGCCGCCATGGGCGCGTTCCTGCTGGTGTTCACCGGCGCCACCCAGCAGGCATCGGGCGACTGGCGCGCGCTCATCGGCGCCCTCGCCGTGGTGACCATGGTGGTGGGCAACGTGGGCGCGCTCATGCAGCAGAACGTCAAGCGCATGCTGGCGTGGTCGAGCATCGCGCAGGCGGGCTACCTGCTCATCGGCGTTGCCGTGGGCACGGCCGCCGGGGCCGAGGCGCTCATCTACTACCTGTTCGCATACGTGGGGATGACCCTCGCGGCGTTCGCCATCGTCATGCTCCGCGAGCGCGAGGTGGAGGCCGGCGACACGCTCACCGCCTTCACGGGCTTCGGCCGCGCGCGCCCCTGGGCCGGCGTGGTGATGACCCTCGCAATGGTGTCGCTTGCGGGCTTCCCGCCGCTGGCGGGCTTCGTCGGCAAGTTCCTGCTGTTCGGCACGGCGGTGGACGCAAGCATGAGCTGGCTCGCCATCGTGGGCGCGCTGGCCAGCGTGGTGAGCGTGGTCTACTACCTGCGCGTGGTCATCGTCATGTGGTCGCCGGCGCCCGAGGGCGCGCGACCGGCGCGCGAGTTGCGCGTGCCGCTGTCGGTGGCCTCGGTGGCCGTGGCCGGCGCGGCGTCGATCATCGCCCTGGCCATCTGGGCCCAGCCGATGCTCGACCTCTGCGCGGACGCCGCCCGCGCGCTGATGATTCCCTAGGGCGCGACGCCCTCGAGCACGATGTCGAGCCACGCGTTCACGTGGCGGGTCGTCATCTTCTTGTCCTCCATCATCGGCACCGTCAGCAGCGGGCTGAGCAGCACCTGGGTGGTGGCGTGGAGGTCGACGTCCGCGCGCATCTCGCCGCGCTCGATGCCGCGCGTGAAGCAGGCACTCACCACCTCCACCCACGGACGCGAGATCTCATTGACCCAGTACGTCTTCAGGGGCCCCGATCGGGACAGCTCGGCCACGACCTCGGTGAAGAGGCGGCCGTCCTGGCCGTTCATGGCGCGCATGGCGGTGGTCATGAAGCCGAAGAGGTCCTCACGCAGGCTGCCGGTGTCGATGTCGGCCACCGGCTCCCACACCTCGGCGAGTGCGCCAACCACCAGCGACTCCTTGTCGGGCCAGCGCAGGTAGATGGTGCCCTTGCCAACGCCCGCCATGTCGGCGACGGCTGCGATGGTGAGGCCTCCGTAGCCCTTTTCCAGCAGCAGGTCGCGTGTGGCGCCCAGCACGGCGCCCTCCACGCGCGGATCGCGCGGGCGACCTCGCGGGCGGCGAACGGGCGTGGTCTCTTTGTCGGCGGGCTTCGTGGCCATGGCTCTTCGAGCGTCCTCGTGTGGCGTCTGCGTGCGACGGGGGGACGGCACATGTCATGTTCCGGTGGGGTCCGACTTTATACCCCGGCCCTGATGGGAGGCGCAGACCAGGTGGTCCGAAAACCATCGCCGGGCATGTGTGGCGGGCAGCCATGCACAGCCCGCACGGCCCGGTGGTGTTAGCGTGAATGCGCGTGAGCGACCTCCTCGACGACCTCCGCGAATACCCGCATGAGAGCGCCGTGCTCCTCGACATCGACGGCGTGCTCGCGCCCATCGTCGCCAACGCCGCCGACGCCCGCGTGCCCGACGAGGCGCTCGCCCTGCTGGCCGGCCTGCGCGACCGGTACCTGCTCGCAGGGGTCATCAGCGGCCGCGGCCTCGCGGACGTCGACCGCATGGTTCCCGTGCCGGGCATCGCGCGCGGCGGCAACCACGGACTGGAGATCGCGGGCCCCGGGGCCGCGCCGCGCCTGGTCGCAGGAGCGGACGAGCCCGTTGCACGACTTCGGCGGTTCGTCGAGGGGCTCGATGGCGCCGTGCTCGCCGCCCACGGCACCTGGATGGAGGACAAGGGTGCGTCGGTGAGCCTGCACTACCGCGAGGCCACCGATCCGGGGGCCGCCGGGGAGTGGCTGCGATCCGAGGTGCGGCCCGCGGCGCGCGAGGCCGGCCTGCACACGCGTGACGGCAAGATGATCCTCGAGCTGCTGCCGGACATCGACGTGGACAAGGGCTCGGCGCTGGCCGAGCTCGTGCTCGCCGCAGGGGCTCAGAGGGTGCTCTACGTGGGCGATGACCACACCGACGCCGACGCCTGGCGGGCCATGCGGCAGATGGTGGATGACGGGCGCATCGCCTCGGCCTGGTGCGTGCTCGCCGACGGCGCGGAGGTGGACGCCGCCGTGCGCGCGCGCGCCGACGAGGCCGTGCACGGCACGGACGGCGTGCTGCAGCTCATGCGCGCCCTCATCGACTGACCTCACAGGCGTCGCTGCCACACCCGGCAGCGCCTTCGGCGGCGTGGTGGGCTGATATGTTCCGGCGGGCAGACGGGCGTCGGAGGACATGCGGGGACTCGGAACACGTAGCGGGCTGATCACGGTGATCGTCACCGGCATCGTGGCGTTCGGCCTGCTCGCCGCGTTCCTCGTGGTCGAGTGGACCACGCGCCCGGTGGTGAACCCGCTGCAGCCCACCGCCGACGGCTCGATCAACCCCTCGAAGCGGCCCATCGTGGTGGGCACCACATCGGGGGCGATGGGCGACCTGACCGTCACCATCGACGGCACGGACGTGAGCGACAGGGTCGCGGGTGCCCGAGACGGAATAGTGGTGCAGGCCCCCAACCTCACCGAAGGCACGCACACCATGGCTGTGTCGTACTCGGCCAGCAACCTCTTCTCGCGCGGGGCGTCGGCCGAGTGGACCTTCACCGTCGACCGCAAGGCGCCACCGCTCAAGGTGAACGTTCCCCTGGGCGACGGCGTGAACACCCGCGACGTGCGCTTCGCGGGCACCACCCAGCCCGGCAGCATCGTGCAGGTCACATGGGGGGGTGGCTCGGTGGCCGTGAAGGCCGATGCGTCCACGGGTTCGTGGAGCACGCAGGGCACCCTGCCCGAGGGTCGCACCGCGGTGACCTTCACCTCCACCGATGAGGCCGGCAACTCCACCACCAGGAAGCGCAACCTGGTGGTCGACACGGAGATGCCCACCCTCGCGCTCGCCGGCGAGAAGAAGCTGATCAAGCTCACCACCACGGCCGCGCCGGTGATCTACGGCAAGGTGGGCGGCGACAAGCCGCGCGACCTCATCTTCGGCGCCAAGATCAATGGCCAGCAGATTCCCGTGCTCCGCGGCCGCGACGCGATGGGCGGGAAGACCGCCACCTCCGATTCCCAGGCGGCGAGCGACGGCAACGGTCCTACCCTCACCATCAAGGGCAACAGGTTTGCGCTGGCCCCCGGCAAGCTGGCCGAGGGCAAGAACGTGGTGTCGGTGTGGGTGCGCGACCCGGGCGGGAACGTGGCCCGCCAGGAGTTCACGTCGTTCGTCGACACCTCGAGCGAGTTCGGCACCCAGCAGCTCATGGAGGGCGCCGTGGGAGCCGACGTGGACCAGCTGCAGGAGCGCCTCGGCGAGATCGGTCTCTGGAAGGGTGGATCCACCGGCAAGTACGACGCCAAGACCGTCGCCGCGGTGAAGAAGTACCAGCGCAAGTACAAGCTGAAGCAGAACGGCAAGGTCGACGCCCGCACGCTGCGCGCGATCGTGGGCAAGATCACCATCGACCTTTCGTCCTACTCGCTCACGCTCGAGCGCAACGGCAAGGTGGTGAAGAAGTACTCCGTGGCCATCGGCCAGCCGCAGTACCCCACGCCCACCGGCACGTTCAAGATCGTGACCAAGCAGAAGAACCCCACGTGGATCCCGCCCGACTCGCCGTGGGCCGAGGGCCTCGGTGAGATCCCGCCCGGGCCGGGCAACCCGCTGGGCACCCGGTGGATCGGCACGTCGGCTCCGGCCGTGGGCATCCACGGCACATACGCCGACTACTCCATCGGCACCGCGGCCAGCCATGGCTGCCTGCGCATGCACATCCCCGAGGTGGAGGAGCTCTTTGAGATGGTCTCGGTGGGCATGCCCGTGGAGATCAAGCCCTGACCGACGCCCCCGCGGTGCCGGCGCTCACCGACGCCGACTTCGACGCGAGGGTCATCGATGCGCAGGGCCTGGTGCTCGTGGACTTCTGGGCCCCGTGGTGCGCGCCATGCGCCAAGCTCTCCCCCGTGATCGAGGCCCTGGCAACCGAGCACGCGGGCGCCCTGGCAGTGGCCGCCATCGACGTGGAGGCCCACCCCGCGGCACCCGCGCGGCACGCCGTGCTCTCCCTGCCCACGCTCATCCTGTTCCGCGACGGAGCCGAGGCGGAGCGCCTCACGGGATCCCCGTCAGAGAAGAAGATCCGCAGGGCGCTGGAGAAGCACCTGTCGTAGGTACGATAGTGCCCACCCCGGTGTCAGGCACGTAACCGTGTCGCGGTGCCAGGCACCAAACCGTTCGTCCGGAGACCTCATGACCGACAGGCCCATGCCGCCCATGTACTTCAGCCTCCGCACGGTGCAGCCGTTCGCGGACATGTCCCTCAGGCCCGTGGAGGGCGAGGAAGGCGTGGAGCTCACGATCGCCGATGGCCAGGTGGTGGGCATGCTGCTGCCCGACGTGCGCATGCTGAAGCGCCTCGAGGAGATCTGCGAGAAGGCCGGCATCGACCCCTACGAGTGCTGGCGCCGCGTGCAGGGCGACGTCGACCTCTCGATCAAGATCCGCGAAAAGACGGGCTGAGCGCCGTCACCCCTCCCCCCGGAAGGATGCGGGGGTCGCCTTCGGTGAGGTGCCTGACACCGGGGTGGGGCCAGCCGCGGGGCTCAGCCCAGCGCGCCCACCAGCTCGGCGGCCTCGGGGGCGCCGATGCGTCCGGTCTTCACCATCCCGACGTCTCCCGACGGCTCGATGATGATGCCGGCGGGCACGCTCCAGATGGGCAGGGCGCCGGCCTCGGGGTGCTCGTCGAGGTCGATGTCCACCACGGCGCGACCGGCAGCGGCGTCGTGGATGGCCTGCTTGGCCGCCGGGCACCGCGGGCAGTTGGGGGCGGTGACCACCAGCAGCCACGGGCCCTGGCCCTGCAGGTCGAAGGCCTTCTTGAGGTCGTGGGCTGAACCGGCGCGGCGGGCGATCTGCTTCCACGCGATGCAGCCGATGCAGATTCCGCTGATGCCTGAGAACAGCGCCACGGCGGCCACCATGCCGGTGACGATCCAGCCGGCCAGCTCGAGGCCCGCGTAGAGCAGCACGATGGCCACCACGAGCATGACCAGGGCGATCCACTGCGCGAAGCGCACGGGCTTGGATGGCTCGAGCTCCGCCGGGCGCACGGGGATGATCGCGAAGAGGTAGGCCACCGGCGACCACCGGGGTCCGATGAGCGCAAGCGCGATGAATGCCGCGGCCACCACCACGACGGGGATGGTCTGGAAGAGCACGGCCTCGAGGCACAGCAAGCCGGTGATGGCCTGCGCGAAGCGCGGGGCCCACGGATGCACCACGGCGGGCGTGCGCGCGGGAAGCGGGAAGGTGCTCACGAAGGGGTCCTCATAGACTCGGGATTCTTATGCCCGCGATAAGGAAATTGCAACCGGCTCGGCGTCGATCTCGCCGTCCTCCCGGTGCAGCGGGGTGAACGGCACCCCGTGGCCCACGGTGAGCTCGGTGGCCAGCACCTCGCCGGCAATCCATGCGCGGTGGGCATCGATGGCCTCGCGGATGCGCGCGGAGCCGTCGAGGTGCAGGAGGATGCGGTCCTCCACCTTGAGGTCGGCATCGCGGCGGGCGTTCTGGATGGCGCGCACGAGGTCGCGGGCAAGGCCCTCCATCTCGAGCTCGGGCGTGATCTCCGTGGCCAGGCCCACGGCCAGCGCGCCGCCTTCGGCCACCGCGTAGCCCTCGGAGGGGCGCACCTCGCGCAGCAGGTCGTCGTCGCCCAGCACCTCGTCGTTGCCGTTCACGGTGACCGTCACCGTGCCGCCGGCGTCGAGAACCCCCACGGTGGCCGTGGGGTCGAGCGCCGCCACGGCCTCGGCCATGGCCGGCATGTTCGGGCCCATGCGGGGGCCGAGCGTGCGGTAGTTGGGCTTGAGGCTCACCTGCACCAGGCCACCGGCGTCGGTGACGAAGCGCACCTCGCGCACGTTGAGCTCCTCGGCCACGATGCCCGACAGCGCCTCGAGCTCGCGCGCCGTGGAGGGCGGGCAGGCGATCACGGCCTCGGCCAGCGGCTGGCGCACCTTGAGCTTGGCCTCCTTGCGCGCCGATCGGCCGAGCGTGGTGGCCTCCATGGCGGCGGCCATGGCCTGCTCGAGCTCCTCGTCGCGGCGACCACCGGGAGCCGGCCAGTCGGCCAGGTGCACGCTGGGGGGTGCGGCGTCGTCATGCCCCGCCACCAGGTTGCCCCACATCTCATCGGCCACGAACGGGCAGAAGGGCGCCACCAGCAGCGAGATGGTGGTGAGGCACTCGTGCAGGGTGGCGAAGGCCGCGGCGGTGTCGGCCGCGTCGTCGCCCCGCCAGAACCGGCGGCGCGAGGTGCGCACGTACCAGTTGCTGAGATCATCGACGAGGTCCTCGAGGGCTCGGCCGGCGGAGGTGGGGTCGTAGTCGGCCAGGCGCGCCGTCACCTGCTCGATGGTGCCGTCGAGGCGCGAGAGCGCCCAGCGGTCCATCTCCGATCGCTCTGCCACCGGCGGGGCGGCATCCCCGGGCGACCAGCCGTCGGGCAGCGCGGCGTATGTGACGAGGAACGCATAGGTGTTCCAGAGCGTGAACAGGAACCTGCGACGAGTCTCGTCCACCACGTCGAGGCTGAAGCGGAAGGACTCCCACGGGCTCTGCGCCGTGAAGAGGTACCACCGGAAGGCGTCGGCGCCCGCGTGGTCGATGACCGTCCAGGGCTCCACCACGTTGCCCTTCGACTTGCTCATCTTCTGGCCCTCGCCATCGAGGATGAGCCCCAGGCACACCACGTTGCGGTAGGGCGACTCATCGAAGAGCAGCGTGCCCTCGGCCAGCAGCGAGTAGAACCACCCGCGGGTCTGGTCGAGCGCCTCGCACACGAAGTCGGCCGGGAAGCGCCCGGCCAGGTCGTCCGGGCCCTCGAAGGGGTGGTGGTGCTGGGCGAACGGCATGGCCCCGGAGTCGAACCAGACGTCGGCCACCTCGGGCACGCGGTGCGCCACGCCGCCGCAGTGGCAACGCACATCGATGTCGTCCACGTAGGGGCGGTGCGGGTCGAGCGGGTCGGGCACGTCACCGATGGCGCGCTCGCGCAGGTCGGCGAACGAGCCGATGGCCGTCACCTCGGAGCAGTCGTCGCACCGCCAGAAGGGCAGCGGCGTGCCCCAGTAGCGCTCGCGCGAGATGGCCCAGTCGACGTTGCCCTCGAGCCAGCGGCCGAAGCGGCCGTCGCGCACGTGCTCGGGGTGCCAGCCCACCGACGCGTTGAGCTCGAGCATGCGGTCGCGCACGTCGGTGGTGCGGATGTACCACGAGGGCTTGGCGTAGTAGAGCAGGGGCGTGCTGCCGCGCCAGCAGTGCGGGTAGGAGTGCTCGTAGGGCTTCTCGCGGTGCACGCGGTGGCGGCCCTCGAGGTCGGCGATCAGCGCCCGGTCGGCGTCCTTCACGAACTGTCCCTCGGCCTGCGGCACCTTCGCGGTGAAGAGGCCCTGGCGATCGACCGGGTTGGGGGCGTCGAGGCCGTGCTCGCGCGCGGCGCGCATGTCGTCCTCGCCGAAGGCCGGCGCGATGTGCACGATGCCCGTGCCGTCGTCGGTGGTGACGAAGTCGCTCATCACCACCACGTGGCGGCCGGGGATCATGTCGAAGGGCGGCTCGTACTCGGCGCCCGCCAGCGCGCTGGCCGGAACCACGCGCTCCACCACGGCGCCCTCCCCCATCACGGCACCCACGAGCGCCTCGGCCATCACCAGCCGCTCGTCACCGTCGATCACCACCGCGTAGTCGGTGTCCGGATTTATGGCGGCGGCCTGGTTGGCGGGGAGCGTCCAGGGCGTGGTGGTCCACACGAGCAGCGAGGTGCCCCCGGCGGACGCCTCATCCACGCCATCGGTGACTGTCACCGAACCGGCCCGCAGCGGGAACTTCACGTAGATCGAGGGGTCGACGACGTCCTTATAGCCCTGCGCCACCTCGTGGCTGCTCAGCGCCGTGCCGCAGCGCGGGCAGTAGGGCACAACCTTGTCGCTCTCGTACACCAGGCCCTTGTCGTGGAGGGTGGCCAGGCTCCACCACACGCTCTCGACGTAGTCGGTGTCCATGGTGCGGTAGGCCTCGGAGGTGTCCACCCAGAAGCCGATGCGCTCGGTAAGGCGCTCCCACTCGTCGAGGTACTCGCCCACCGACTCACGGCACTTCGCGTTGAACTCCGCGATGCCGTAGGCCTCGATCTCGGGCTTGCCGCTGATGCCCAGCTGCTTCTCCACCTCGAGCTCCACGGGCAGGCCGTGGCCGTCCCCGCCGGCCTTGCGCTCCACGTAGCGCCCGCGCATGGTGTGAAAGCGCGGGAAGATGTCCTTGAACACGCGCGAGAGCACGTGGTGCGATCCCGGTCGGCCATTCGCGGTGGGCGGGCCCTCGTAGAACACGTAGGGGTCGTGCCCCCTGCGCATCTCCACGCTCGTGCGGAACACGTCGCCGTCGCGCCAGCGCTGCAGCACGCGTTCCTCCATCGACGTCCAGTCGGACGCCGGGCCCACGGGCTTCCAGCGACTCATGCGGCCGCCCGCCCCCCGCGCTCCCACTCGCGCACGTAGGCGATGACCTGGTGGAAGTCCTCGAAGGGCACGTACGGCGCACCGCGCTCGTCGAGCCACTCGGCCAGGTGCGCGCGGGCGAACACCAGGTCGGCCATGCCCGACACGCAGCGGTCGCTGATGCCGTCGCCCACGAACACGATGCGCTCGCCCTCGTGGCGCACGCGCAGCGCATGGCGCTTGCAGCGACGGTCGCACAGCTCGCAGATCTCGCCGCGGTCGTCGGAGAACACCAACGTGCAGCCGTCCTCGCTGAAGATGGCCTCGTTCGAGACCACCTCGAGATGCCCCAGGCCGATGTCGTCGAGCACCATGTCGATCACCGTGCGGAATCCCGCCGACATGATGATCACGCGGTGGCCCTCCTCCTCCGCGAACTCCACCAGCTCGCGAATGCCATCACGCACGCCGGCGCGCTCGCGCACCAGCGCCATGATGTCGTCGTGCGGTGCCTTGACCTCGGCGAACTGCCGCGACATGGCCTCCTCGATGGTGATGCGGCCGGCGCGCAGATCGGGCTCGAGGTCATCCCACACGCCCTCGCACCCGTGCTCGTCGACGATGACGTGCAGGGTGTCGCGCATGGTGATCGTGCCGTCGAAATCCACGGCCAGAAGGAGCGGGGCCACGGCCGGTGAGGCTATCAGCGGCATCGCTACCATGATCGGCGTGCAGGAGGTGACCCCATAGACGCGCCGCGCCCGGTGTTCATCCACGGCGCGGGCCGCACGCCCGCCTCGTGGGGGCCCCAACTCGCGCGCTTCGAGGGCGCCCTGGCCGTGGCGCTTCCCGGCCACCCCGACGGCGCGCCCCTGCTCGGCACGCAGGCCATGGCCGAGTGGGTGATCGCCGAGGTCGAGGAGGTGCCGGGTCCGATGGTGATGGTGGGCCACTCCCTGGGCGGCGCGGTGGCGCTCGAGATCACGCTCGCGCGGCCCGACCTGGTAGCCGGCCTCGTGCTGGTGTCCACCGGGGCGCGCCTTCCCGTGCCCGACGAGGCCATCGCGCGCATCGACGCCGACTTCGAGGCCGAGTGCGCGCGCATGGTGGAGGCCTCGTGGCTCCACGACGATCCCGACCTCATCCGGCGCGGCACGAACTCGGTCATCTCGATGGGCCCCGAGTCGCTTCGCGCCGACTATCTCTCGGCGCGCGACCACGACCTGCGCGGCAAGCTCGGCGGCATCGACGTGCCCGTCATGGTGATGAGCGGCGAATCCGACCCGCTCGTGCCCATGTGGCTGTCAGAGGAGCTCGCCGACGAGCTCTCGGGCGCCACCCTGGCCATCATCGCCGAGACCGCCCACGTGCCGCAGCTGGAGCGTCCCGAGATGATCGACCTGCTCATCGCGGCGTTCCTGGCGCGCATCGAGCTGGCGCTGGCGGACGACGCTTGACCGAACCGCGGCACGCTGCGGATCACCCGATCGCGATCCTGGTCAACCCGCGCTCCACGGCGGCGCATCCGGGAATCACCGAGTACGCCACGCGGCGCCTCGAGCCATTCGGCCTGCAGGCCGTGCTCACCACCCGGCAGCGCGGGCATGCGGCAGAGCTCGCGCGCCTCGCCATGAAGGAGCATGACGCCCTTACGGTGGTCACGCTGGGGGGCGATGGCACCGCCGCCGAGGCCGCCGGGGCCCTCGTGGACACCGGCGCCGCGCTCGCGCCCATGCCCACGGGCAGCACGAACGTGTTCGCCCGCACCATCGGGTGGCCCATGGATGCCCGCGAGGCGATCGACCATCTCGTGCACGTCCTGGAAAGCGGCCAGCGGGCCGAGGCGGTGACCATCGGGGTGGTCGAGGCCGGCGGGCAGGAGCGGCCCTTCATCGTGAACGCCGGCGTGGGCATCGATGCCGAGGCCGCCGACATGGTGGAGCGCCACCCCGACATGAAGCGCCGCATCGGCCAGTTGTGGTTCGCCGGGGCAACCTTCGTAGCCGCCGCGCGCCAGGCGCGGCGCACCCCCATGAAGGTGAGCATCGATCACGGCACGCCCTTCGCCATGGCGTCGATGAGCATCGCGTGCACGCGCCCGTACGCCTACTTCCGCACCCGTGCCTTCGACCTCATTCCCGATGCCGGGCAGGATGGATCACTCGGGTGGCTCGGGTCGGTGGGCCGTGGGATGTCCGGGCCGGCGGTGGCCGCCGCCGGGGCGTTCACGGGCGGCTGGCACCTCGACTCACCGCGCATCGCCCACGGCACCGCCACCGAGGAGATCGTGATGGAGTCGGCCGATGGCGTGGCCGTGCAGGCCGACGGCGAGCCCTTGGGGCGTCACCGGCGCATCGTGGTGCGCCCGGCGAAGGGGCTGCTGGTGCTGCGGGGTGACGCCCCCGACGCACCCCACAGCGCCTGAGCGACCCTTCACACGTCGGCTACGAGGCGCGGGGGGAGATCCTGACCACCAAGCGAGGCGCGGTGGCGGTCGAAAGCCCCGGCGCGCGGGCGGTCCCACTGATGTAGCGGGTGATTGGCCGAGTGGACGTCGCGCGCACGGTGATGGTGCGCGTGGTCTGCTGCCCGGCCGGAATCGCCCCGACTGCAAAGCACCACGTTCGACCCGAACGCCGGGCGCCGACCGTGCGCGTGGGGATGAGATTGCGCGGCAGCGTCACGCACGAGGTCACCGACGCGGCAGCGACGGATCCGGTGTTGCGCGCACGAATTCCCACGCGCAGCGATCGGCCGCTCGTCACGCGCGGGCGGGAGCGCACGACGGTTGCCACCAGCACGGCGGCGGGCGTTACCGAGCCCCCGGCCCCGGGCGTCACCGGTGCGGCCGCACGGGCCGTGCCGGTGAGAACGGTCGCCTCGCCCGATCCAGACCCCTCGGGATACGCGATGCGCAACTGCCCGCCCGACAGGGGCCCGGCGCTCGTCGGCGCCCATGTCAGTTCCACCGTGCAAGTGCTCAACGGCGGAATGCGCGTGCCCACCGCGCAGGTGCCCCCCGTGACCGCCACGCCAGCGCCGGTCACGGTAATCGCCGTGGGACGCACCGACCCTTCCGCGGAGGAATTCGTGGCCGTGACGGTCAGGGGAGCCGTCGAGCCCACCGCGACCTCCGGGAAGTCCCCCGTGGTGAAGCCGAGGGGTCCACGATCCGGGCTGATGCGCGTGACGGTGCCGCTCGTGGTGTTGGCTGTGAATACGTTGCCATCGCCATCCACTGCGATGGCATACGGATAGGCACCGGTGGTGCTGCCGAATTGGCTGGTCGAACCATTCGG
>SXZC01000122.1 GCA_005788075.1 Actinomycetota bacterium | reverse complement strand
CGTTGCGGCCGTAGGCGTAGCGCAGTCGCGTGACCAGGCCGATCTCGGCCTCGCCCTTGAGCACCAGCACCTGGCGGATGAAGAGCCCGGGCCACGCCGCCTGCACGGGGCCACGAGCCGGACTGGCCAGCGCGTCGATCACGCGCACGGTGCCCTTGGGGCCCTCGAGGTCGGTCTCCACCACCAGCGTGCCCTCGCGGTGACGGTGCGCGATGGTGGTGGAGTCGGGGAACACCAGCTCCACGCCTCCGCCGCGCTGCTCGTCCACCAGGCCGCTGATGATGCTGGGCTGGTCGATGCGGGGCGCCACCAGCCAGCAGAGGCGCGCATTTTCGTCGACCAGGCCCATGGCCCGGCCGTCTGAGACAAGAAGAGGTTCACCCATGACCCGGGCAGGCTAGCCGTTCCGCAGCGCCTAGCATCACGGCTATGGACATCGAGATCACCTTCATCTCCGACCCGGGGTGCCCGTGGGGCTACTCGGCGTCGCCCTCGCTCGCCGCCCTGCAGTGGCGCTACGGCCCGCGACTTCGCTGGCGGCTGGTCACGATCGGCCTCGCCGAGGATGCCTCGCTCTACGAGGAGCGGGGCTACACGCCGGTGATGATGGCCGACCGCATGGAGATGTTCCGGCAGTTCGGGATGCCGTTCACGCAGGGCCCTCGTGCGCGCCTCACGGGCACCGCCCGCGCCTGCCGCGCGCTGCACGCCGTGCGCCTGGCATCGCCCGGCGATGAGATCACCGCGTTCCGGGCGCTGCAGTTCGGGTGGTTCACCACGCGCATGCTCATGGACGAGGACGACAACATCGCCGCCGCGCTCGGGCGCGTGCCGGGTCTCGACGTGCCGACCGTCATGGCCATGATCGACACGCCCGAGGTGGAGGAGGCCTACCAGGCCGACCGCGCCGAGGCGCGCACGGCTGCCGGCAGCCCCACGGAGTTCCAGGGCAAGGCGGCCAACACCGACGGCGCGGTGCGCTACACGGCGCCCTCGCTCATCTTCCGTGCCGGGGGCGCCATGCTCGAGGCGGGCGGGTTCCAGCCCATGGAGGCCTACGACGTGATCGTGGCCAACCTCGACCCCACCGGATCACGCCGCGGCGTTCCCGAGGAGCGCCCTGAGGACGTGCTCGCGGAATTCCCCCTTGGCCTCACCACCCAGGAGGTCGCCGAGGTGATGCGCACCGACATCGAGCAGCCGCTCGACCGCCGCGCCGCCGCCCAGATGCTCATCCGGGCCGTGGGCCGGGGTGCCGTGCAGGTGGAGCCCCTAGGCGACGACGGCCTGTGGAGCGTCGTGCTCTAGTCGCCGATCGCTAGCCGGATGTCCAGGCGTCGTCCGGCACCGACTTCTCGCAATTCGGGAACTCGCCGGCGACGGCATCGAGGGTGTTCGGCACTGCGCTGACGTCCCACTGCAGCCAGATCTTTCCGTTGCGGATGCGCTTGTTGCCATTGAGGCTCGTGCGCACCACCATCTCCACCGGGCACTCCCACTCGTGATCAGGGTGCTCGTCGTACCCCCGGTGCTCGAAGGTGGTGGTGAAGGTGCACGTGCCGGCCTGCCACCTGTTCAGCTTTACGAGCCCCGCCTGACCGCCGCGCTGGCACTGCATCTTCTTCCACGCGGGAACGAGCGGTACGACCGAAGGGTTGGCCGCCCATTGGCTGCCGGTGCTGGCCACCTTCTCGAAGTCGGCGATCACTTTCTGGCGCACGGCCTGGCTGAACACCAGGTAGCAGCCGCCGGAGTAGTCGATGGGAATCCATGTCTGCGCCTTCTTGCAGATCACATGACGTGGCGGCACCTTCTGTTTCTCGGCGGCGCCGAGGGCGGCCGTGGGTGCGATGAGGGTGGCGCCTGCCACCAGCGCGGCGGCAGCGACGAGGCGGGTCGTGGGGAGGCTTGGCATGGGTTCACTCCAGGGTCGGGAGGACGTCCCCCAATTTAGCGAAGCTTGATCGGTCACCACCCCGGCCGTGGGCCCGGTTGCGCTGCGCCAGAGGGGTGGATGGCCGCGCGCGTCTCGGGCTAAGGTGCGACGCATGAGATTGCTCGCCGTGATCGCACTCGCGCTGGTCGTGGCGGTGCATCACGGGGTGCCAGTGCTGGGGCATTCCGCCCACGCGCAGGCCGCGCCCCAGTGCGCGGCGGGCACCTGCGCCCCCGACGCCGGGGGCGCGCACGGAGGCGACCACGGCGCGGCCGACCTCGGCCTGGCCGGTGCGTGCCTGGCGATCCTCGCGATGGCGGCAGCTGTCGCCGTGGGCCTCGGCGGGGGCCTCCGCATGCGGCTGCCCCTCCTGGCGCAGCGCGCCACGCGCGCTGGGCGCGTGGCCATGACCGGGCCCCCGGCGCACGGACCACCCCGTCCGATACGCCCCTGCGTGCTGCAGCGGTGACCTGACCCGCCCCCATGGGGCATGTCATGTCACGACGAACGCAGGAGGACTGAGATGAGCAACAAGTGGATGGCCGTCATCGGCGCCGTGGTGGTGCTGCTCGTGGGCGGCGCCATCGGCTGGACCATCGGCGCCAACACCGGTGGCGACCACATGATGGACGGTGACTCCATGGCCATGATGGACGGGGTCAGCGAGACGCACCACGGGATGATGGCCATGGATCAGAAGGAGTTCCTCGCCATGATGGTGGCGCATCACCAGATGGCCGTGGACATGGCCGAGGCTGAGCTCGAGGCCGGTGACCGGCCTGTGGTGAAGGCCCTGGCCACGAAGATCATCGCCGACCAGGAGAAGGAGATCACCCAGATGCGCTCGTGGTACCGGGCGCTCTACGGCGAGGACGTCCCCGAGATGGACATGGACGACATGGGCATGTCCGCGATGATGGGCATGTCGGGGATGTCGCCCGAGGCCATCACGGGGGCAGCCGACCCGGATGAGGCCTTCCTCCGGATGATGATCCCGCACCACGCCGGCGCCCTGCTGATGGCCGACATGGTGCTGAACGGCACGCCGAATGCCGACGTGAAGGCGCTGGCCAACCGGATCATCGACGCACAGGCGAAGGAGATCGCCCAGATGCAGGAGATGCGCGCCGGCAGCTAGGCGCCGCCACTGAGCGCCGCTACTCCAGCGGGCTCAGGTGCTCGCGGCAGGCGGCCTCGTGCCCGTCGGTGCGGATGCCCTGCAGGGTCACCTCTGCAGGCCACGCACCCGGGTCGGGGCCGCTGTCGCCGGCGGGGCGGGTGATCACCGCCTGCCAGCGGTCGGCCGAGCACGCCCAGCCGTCCTCGGCGAAGTCGTTGAGGAGGTCGTGGAGGATGTCGGGCGGGCCCAGCAGCAGGTAGCTGCGCGGGCCGGCGGCGGTCGGCTGGGGATCGGACGGCTGGCTCATCGGCACGAGGATAGAGTGCCGACCCGTGACGTCCCCGAAGCTCCGATCATTCACCGGCGAGATCGCCATGATGTTCGAGGATGACGATCGCTACCGCGGTCGCCTGCTGCTCATCACCCTCGACACCGACATCCCGCTCGAGCTCAACACCTTCGAGGTGGAGGGCGACCTCGCGGTGGCGCTCTCCGGCGTGCTCGAGGAGGGCCAGGTGGTGCGCATCGACTGCCGCGGCGACTGGGCCGAGGTGGTCTCGCCCGAGAGCATCGAGACGTCCGACAAGACCGTGGCCACCGTGCTGCACATCGAGGTGCTGGAGCCGGCGTGATCTCCGAGCGCGTCACCATCGGCGGCGACGGACCGCCGCTGGCCGCCGAGATACTGCGCCCGGATGCCGGCACGCCCCTCGCGGGCGTGGTGGTGTGCCACCCCCACCCGATGTACGGCGGCACGCGCGAGAGCCACGTGGTGCGCGCGCTGGGCAGGGCCATCGTGGCCGAGCGCATGGGCGCGCTGGTGTTCGACTTCCGGGGGGCGGGGGAGAGCGCGGGAGAGTCGGTGGCCGACCACACCGAGTGGATGGACGCCGTGCGGGCGCTCGACACGCTCGAGGACGCCCTGCCGCCCGGCACCCCGCTGGCCATCTGCGGCTACTCGTTCGGGGCATGGGTGGCGCTGCACGTGGGCGCCATGGACCCTCGCGTGCGCGCCGTGGCCGCCGTGGCGCCAGGGGCGTCGCTGCCCGACGACATGGGCGGGCGCCCCGTGTGCGTGGCGCATCCCGAGCACGACCACATCACCTCCGTCGAGGTGATCGCCGACTGGATGGCCTCGGTGGGCGGGGGCGAGCTGGCCGTGGTGCATGGCGCCGACCACTACCTGCAGGCTGAAGCCGGTGACGTTGCGCGCCAGATCGCGGGATTCCTGGCCCGCGCCCTGGCCGGCTGGTCGCCGTTAGAGTCCGGCGCATGACGACACCGAACCCGTACCAGCAGCCCTCCGACCCGGCCAAGCGCAAGAGCGCGGTGATGACCGACGGTCCCGATCGCGCCCCGGCCCGCGCGATGCTCAAGGCCATCGGCTTCGACGACGAGGCGCTGGCCCGTCCCATCGTGGGCGTGGCCACCACCTGGATCGAGACCATGCCGTGCAACATCAACCAGCGCGACCTGGCCAAGCACGTGAAGGTGGGCATCCAGAAGGCGGGCGGAACCGCCATGGAGTTCAACACCGTCAGCGTGAGCGACGGCGTGAGCATGGGCACCGAGGGCATGAAGAGCTCGCTCATCAGCCGCGAGGTCATCGCCGACTCCATCGAGCTCGTGTGCCGCGGCCACTCGTTCGACGCCGTGGTGTGCCTGGTGGGCTGCGACAAGACGATCCCGGGCGCCGTGATGGCGCTGGGCCGCCTGGGCATCCCCGGCATCGTCCTCTACAACGGCTCGATCGCCGCCGGCGTGTACAAGGGCCGCGACATGACCGTGCAGGACGTCTTCGAGGGCGTGGGCGCGCACGCGGCCGGGAAGATCGACGACGACGAGCTGCTGGCCATCGAGAACGCCGCCTGCCCGGGCGCCGGTGCCTGCGGCGGGCAGTTCACCGCCTACACCATGGCGATGGTGTGCGAGTTCCTCGGCCTCTCGCCGTGCGACCTCAACGGCATCCCCGCCACCGACCCCGCGAAGGGCAAGGCGGCCGAGGAGGCCGGGAAGATGATCATGCGCCTCGTGCGCGAGAACATCACCCCCGCCGACATCGTCGACCGACGCGCCATCGACAACGCCGTGGCATCGGTGGCCGCCAGCGGAGGGTCCACCAACGCGGTCATGCACCTGCTGGCCATCGCCCGCGAGTTTGGCATCCCGTTCACCATCGACGAGTTCGACACCATCGCCGAGCGCACGCCGATCGTGGTGGACATCAAGCCGGGTGGTCGCTTCGTGGCCGTCGACCTCTTCAACGCCGGCGGCCCCGGCCTGGTGATGCGCGAGCTGCTCAAGAAGGGAAAGATCGACGGCACCGCCCCCACGGTGGATGGCCGCACGATCCAGCAGATCGCCGACGACGCCACGGCGGCTCCCGGCCAGGAGGTCGTGGTGCCCATCGAGACCCCGCTGAAGGAGACCGGGGGCCTGGCGATCCTGCGCGGCAACCTCGCGCCCGAGGGCAGCGTGGTGAAGCTGGCCGGGCACGAGCGCCTGCTGCACCGCGGCCCGGCGCGCATCTTCGAGCGCGAGGAGGAGGCCTTCGCCGCCGTGAAGGCCGGGGGCATCGAGCCGGGCGACGTGGTGGTGATCCGCTACGAGGGGCCCGCCGGCGGGCCGGGCATGCGCGAGATGCTGCACGTGACTGCCGCCATCGTGGGCGAGGGGCTCGGCGAGGACGTCGCCCTCATCACCGACGGCCGCTTCAGCGGCGCCACCCACGGCCTGATGGTGGGGCACATCGCCCCCGAGGCCTACCGCGGCGGGCCCATCGCGGCGCTCCGCGAGGGCGACACGGTGGTGCTCGACGTCGAGAAGCGCCAGCTCAACGTGGAGATCTCCGACGAGGAGCTCGCCGAGCGCATGGCGGGCTTCACCCCGCCGGCTCCCAACTACACATCGGGCGTGCTGGCCAAGTACGCCGCGCTGGTGTCGTCGGCCAGCGAGGGCGCCATCACGCGACCCGAGCTGTAGCCCGCGCGCAGGGCGGCGTGCGCACCGCACCCGGTGCGCACGCCGCATCCGCGCCGTCCTGCTTTCATTCACTTTGCGGCAGGTTTTTCGTCGCGTCCCGTCCTCCGAATCGAGCCGCGTTGGCACGCATCCCCCGTCGCACCCGCGTGACCCTCGCAACGGCCGCCGCCCTCGCGCTGGCGGCCGCAGGAACCGCCACCGCGGCGTCCGAGCAGCGCATCTCGCCCATGGGGGGCGTGAATGGCAGCGTGGCGGTGATCTCGCAGCCCGACTCCGCGGGCACGCGGTACATCGCGGGCACATTCACCCGGGCCAACCCCTGGGACACCGGGCGCGGGGTGGCGCTCGGCACCGATAGCGGCCGTGTGCTCGCGCGCTTCCCCAAGGTGGGCCCCACCAACAACTCCGGCCCGGAAGTGCAACGGGTCGTGGCCGACGGCCGCGGCGGCTTCTTCATCGCCGGCTCCTTCACCTGCGTCGGCGGTGACGGCGGCGACGACGGCGACTGCACCGACGCCGGCGAGTTCGCCGCGAACCGCATGGCCCACATCAACGCCGACGGCTCGATCGACACCGCGTTCAATCCGCAGCCGAACGGTGACGTGCTCGCGCTCGCGCGCGACGGCGGCACGCTGTACGTGGGGGGGAACTTCACCGAGATCGGCGGGGCGTCGCGTGCCCGGGTGGCGGCCCTCGACGCCGCGGGGCGCGCCACGGCATTCAACCCGCAGGCAAACAACATGGTGCTCGCGCTCACGCCCCATGGAGGGCGCGTGTACATGTCGGGCACCTTCACGGCGGTTGGCGGTCAGGCCCGCGCCGGCCTCGCGGCCGCGGATGCGGCAACCGGAGCACTCACCGCGTGGGCACCCGTCACCACGTGGCTCAGCCAGCAGGGCGTGATCAGCACGATCGTCCCCACCGCGCGCGGCATCCAGATCGGTGGGCAGATCCAGACCGTTGGTGGCCAGCCCGCCACCGGGCTCACGGCCGTCACCGCCGACACCGGGGCGCCCACGGGATGGGCTCCCGTACTGACGCGGAACGAGGCCGGCACCCAGCCGTTCGTCGAGAGGATGACCGTGGTCGGCGGCACCACGTACATCGCGGGCTACTTCGATTCGGTGTCCGGCGCCAGCCGCGTGAACATGGCGGCCATCGCGGCAGATGGATCGATCACCTCCTGGAATCCCTCTCCCGGGGCGGAGGCCGCGGTGCGCAGCCTTGTGCCCGTGGGCGATGACATGCTCGTGGCCGGCAGGTTCGCCGCCATGGGCGGCGCCGATCGGCGCGATGCCGCCCTCCTCGCACCGGATGGCACCGCCCGTGCCTGGGATCCCGGGCTCGGCGAGAGCCAGGACGGCGTGTGGGCCGCGGCGGCGGACGGCGATGTGGCCTACCTGGGTGGGAACTTCACCCAGGCCGGTGGGGTGCCGCGGCAGAGCCTGGCGGCCATCGACTCCGGAGGGCACCTCACGGGCTGGGCGCCCACCACGCCCTCCGGGGGTAGCGCCACCGTCGACACCATCGTGCCCATCGGCGATCGCGTGTACCTGGCCGGCGAGTTCGCGTCGATGAGCGGCGCGTCGCGCCGTGGCCTTGCCGCCACCGACCGTTCGGGCGCGGTCACCGGCTGGAACCCCTCCCTCTCCGGTGCCGGCGTATCGTCCCCGGTCGCCCGTGCGCTCGCGCTGACGGGCGACACGCTGCTCATCGGCGGCTCGTTCGACGGCATCGGCGGCACCGCGCGCGCGGGCACCGCCGCCGTGCGAATCGGCGGCGCGTGCGCCGATGCATATACGTCGGCGTGCCTCCGCTCATGGAACCCCGGGGCGGTCGATTCCAACCCCAATGTGCTCGACGGCGCCGTGAACGGCATCGCGGTGATCGGCGGCATCGCCTACATCGGCGGCGCCTTCAACGACCTCGGTGGATCGACGCGCGCGCGCCTCGGCGCGGTGCTGGTGGACGACGCCTGCCTCGACTCCTACAGCGGGGGTGCGTGCCTCATGGCCTGGAACCCGGGGAATGGGGTGCCCCAGCCCACGGTGTTCGGCATGGCAACGGATGGAACCACGCTGTTCGCCCGCGGCAGCTTCTCCGCCCTCGTGGGTCGCACGGGGCTTGATGGCATCGCGGCATTCGACCCCGGCACCGGCCTGGCGTCCAACAACCCCGCGCTCTCATGGTCGCCCGCGCCCACGTCCATGGGCAGCGTGCAGGCGATGGCGCCAACGGGCGATGTGGCGTGGCTGGGGGGAGGGTTCACGAGGATCAATGGCGTCGCTCGCGCGGGGTTCGCCGCGGTGAGCACCAGCGCGGCATGCCGGTCGTCGTACAGCGCCGGCAACTGCCTGCTGCCGTGGGCGCCGAGCACGGATGCCGGTGCGGGCAGCCCCGATCCGGTGCTCGCCATCTCACCGAGAGGCGACTCCCTGCTGGCGGGTGGCCAGTTCACCCAGGTGAACCGCCAGATGCGCAGCCGTCTGGCCGCCATCGGCACCGATGGCACGCTGGGTGCACCGGTGCCACTCGTGCGGCCCTCGCTCACTGCGGTGAGCCCCGGCACCGTGCCGACCAGCGGCGGCACCACCGTCACCCTCACGGGCGCTGACCTCGGCACCGCCACCCGGGTGCGGTTCGGATCTGCGGCCGCGACATCGGTGCAGGTGATCGACGACGCCACCGTGCGCGCCGTCACCCCGGGCATGGCCGCGGGCACCGTGGACGTGAGCGTCGACACGCGCGGGGGCACCGCCACGCTGGCGGGCGCCCTCACCGTGAGTGGCGCGGCTGCCGCCAAGCTCGCCACCGTGACCTCGCTCACCAAGCGCCGGCTGTCCGGCGGGCGCGTGCTGGTGACGGCCAACATCCGCTTCGAGGTGCAGGGTCGACCCACCAGCGTGCTCTTCGAGGGCGCACGGGCGACCCGCGGCACGCGCCTGCAGGCCCGCGGGCGGCTCACCTACCGAGTGCCGATGCTGCGCGGCTCGGCACTCGGGAAGCGCGTGCTCTCGCGCACGCGTCCGGCGATCGTGGTCACGCCCACTGCGAAGACGCGCAGCTTCATGCTGAGGGCCATCGCCAACGGCCGACGCCTGCCGCTGGGGTCGACGCTGCGCATCGTGCAGCGCCAGGCCGATGGGCGCCTGGTGGACCAGCGCGTGCGCCTGCCGAGGGCCACGACCCCGCGCCGCTAGGCGCCGGGCCACGCTGGTATGGTCCGGCGTGCCGTGCCGGGCGGCGCGCTGGGGCGTAGCCAAGTGGTAAGG
>SXZC01000121.1 GCA_005788075.1 Actinomycetota bacterium | reverse complement strand
CCCCCGCGACTCGTAGTACTCGATGAGCGGGGAGGTCTGCGCGTCGTACACGTCGAGGCGGTTGGCCACGGCCTCGGGGCGGTCGTCGTCGCGCTGGTAGAGGTCGCACTCGGCGCCGGTGGACGAGCACGGCGAGCCGTCATAGGGGTTGCTCACCTCGTGGAACGAGCGGCCGCAGCCGCGGCAGATGAAGCGGCCGCCCAGGCGGCGCACCAGCTCGTCGCGCGGCACCTCGAACGAGATGACGGCGTCGATCGGCGCGCCCACCTCGGCGAGCATGGCGTCGAGCGCCTCGGCCTGGGCGATCGTGCGCGGGAAGCCGTCGAGCATGAAGTCGTCGGTGCGACCCGTGAGGGCCTCGCGGATCATCCCGATCACCACGGCGTCGGGCACCAGGTCGCCCGCGTCCATGTAGGTCTTGGCCTCGAGGCCGAGCGGGGTGCCCTCCTTCACGGCGGCGCGCAGCAGGTCGCCCGTGGAGAGATGCAGCAGGCCACGCTCCTTGAGGAGCTCCGCCTGGGTGCCCTTGCCGGCACCGGGGGGACCGAACAGGACGAGGCGAGCTATTGGAGGAACCCTTCGTAGTTGCGCATCATCAGCTGGGCCTCCATCTGGCGCATGGTGTCCAGGGCCACGCCGACGACGATCAGGATGGACGTTCCGCCGAACAGCCCGAAGAACACGTTCGACTCGGGCAGGTAGCGGAAGATGATGTTGGGGAACTCGGCGATGAGCGCCAGGTAGATGGCGCCGGGCAGCGTGAGACGGCTGACCACGCGATCGAGGTAGATCGCCGTCGGGCGGCCTGGTCGCACGCCGGGAATGAACCCGCCGTACTTCTTCAGGTTGTCCGCCTGCTCGGTCGGGTTGAACTGCACCGCCGTGTAGAAGTACGTGAAGAGCACGATCAGCAGGCCCTCGAAGAGGATGAACCACCAGGAGCCCGGCGACAGGAAGTCGGCCACGCCCTGGGCCCAGCCCGTGCCGCCGGCGAGCTCGGCGATGGTGGGCGGCAGGATCGTGATCGAGGCCGCGAAGATGACCGGGATCACTCCCGCCATGTTCACGCGGATCGGCATGTAGGTGGTGCCGCCCGATGTCATGCGGCGCCCGACTTGCCGCTTGGCGTACTGGATCGGGATGCGGCGCACGCCCTCATTCACGAAGACGATGCCCACCACGAGGGCCAGGGCGATGATACCGATGATCACCGCGGTGACCGGCGGAAGACCGAGCCAGCCGCGGATGGCGTCGGGGAGCGCCGCGACGATAGAGACGAAGCTGAGCAGCGAGATGCCGTTGCCGATGCCGTGCTGCGTGATGAGCTCGCCGATCCACATCACCAGCGTGGTGCCCGCGGTGAGCGTGATGATGATCAGGAATGTCCGTGACCACCCCACCCCCGGCAGGGCGTCCTGCGAGCGGAAGTACATGACGTAGGCAAACGACTGCAGGAACGCCAGGCCCACGGTCATGTAGCGCGTGTACTGCGTGATCTTGGCGTAGCCCGACTCGCCTTCCTTCTGGAGGCGCTCGAGCGACGGGACCACCACCGTGAGGAGCTGCAGGATGATGCTCGCGGTGATGTACGGCATGATCCCCAGCGCGAACACGGCGAAGCGCGTGAGCGCGCCTCCCGCGAACAGGTTGAGGAAGTTCAGGATGTTGGTGGTGCCCTGGCCCTCGAGCGCGGCGGCGAGCTTCTCGGGCTCCACGCCCGGCACGGGCACGTACGAGCCGAAGCGGAACACCAGCAGCATGGCCGCGGTGAACCAGAGCTTCTTGCGCAGCTCCGGGGACCGGAGCGAGCTGAGCATGGCCTTGAGCATCAGCGGGCCTGGCCCCGGCCCCTCCTACTCGCTGCCGGCGTTGCCGACGAGCTCGACGCTGCCTCCGGCTGCCTCGATCTTGGCCACGGCCGCGGCGGACGCCTGCTCCACGCGCACGGTGAGCGCGTGGGTGATCTCGCCGCCGGCGAGCAGCTTCACGGGGTATGCGCGGTTGGCGTTGTTCTTCACCAGGCCGACCTTGGCGAGCGACTCGGCGTCCACGGTGTCACCGGCCGCGAAGGCCTTGGCCAGCGCACCGACGTTGACGGGCACCGAGTGGGTGCGGAACGGGCCGATCGGCATCGACTTCTTGTGGTTCGGGCCGCGCAGCTTGCCCTTCTGCATGTGGATCGGGATCGTGCCGCCGCGGTAGCCGGGGCGCGGGCCGGGGCCCGAGCGCGCGCCGGCGCCCTTCATGCCACGACCGCAGGTCTTGCCCTTGCCCGACCCGGGCCCGCGACCCACCCGCTTGCGGCGGTGCTTCGCTCCGGGGTTGGGACCGAGGCTCTCGAGGCGGACCTCTTCGGGGTCCACGCCGCCCGTCACCTTGGGCTCGTCAGCTGCCACTCTGGACCTCCTCCACCTGCACGAGGTTCGCGACCTTGCGGATGGCGCCCTGGAGCGCCGGCGAGTCCTCGTGGATCGCGGTCTTGCCGATGCGCCCGAGGCCCAGCGCGCGGAGCGTGCCGCGGTGGCGCTCGGAGCTCCCGATCTGGGAGCGCACCTGGGTGATCTTCAGGGTGGTCACGCGGTGACCTCCTCCGAGGCCTCAGCGGCCTCGACCACGACGTCGTCAGCGGGCTTGGTCGACCCGCCGGCGGTGCCCAGCACCTCGGCGACGGTCTTGCCGCGCAGCGCGGCCACCTGCTCGGGCGTGCGCAGGCTCTTGAGCCCGGCCACCGTGGCGGCAACGAGGTTGACGGGGTTGGTGGTGCCGAGGGACTTGCTGAGGATGTCGCGCACGCCGGCGAGCTCAAGCACGGCGCGCACCCCGCCGCCGGCGATGACGCCGGTACCCGGGGCGGCCGGCTTGAGCAGCACGCGGCCCGCGCCGTGGTGGCCGATGACCTCGTGGGTGATCGTGGAGCCGTAGCGCGGCACCCGGAACATGTTCTTCTTGGCGTCGTCCACGGCCTTCTGGATGGCCAGGGGCACCTCGTTGGCCTTGCCGTGGCCCACGCCGACGGCGTCGACCTCGTTGCCGACCACCACGAGGGCCGAGAACGAGAAGCGACGGCCGCCCTTCACGACCTTGGCCACGCGATTCACCTGCACCACGCGCTCGGAGAGCTCTGCTCCCTCAGCGTGCACCTTGTCGCGACTGCGCTCTGCCATGTTCCTCTTCCCCGGTCCTCTAGAACTCGAGCCCGCCCTCGCGGGCGCCGTCGGCAAGGGACTTGACCCTGCCGTGGTACAGGTAGCCGCCGCGGTCGAAGACCACGCTGCTCACGCCCGCGGCCTTGCCGCGCTCGGCGATGAGCTTGCCCACCTCGATTGCCGCCGGGCCCTTGGCCAGGCCCTTGAGGGCGGCCTCGTGCGATCCGGCAGCAGCCACGGTGTGGCCGCGGTCATCATCGATGAGCTGCGCGTAGATGCGCAGGTTCGACCGCGAGACCGACAGGCGCGGGCGCTCGGCGGTTCCGTGGACCTTGCCGCGGACGCGGCGGTGACGACGCGCGCGGGCGTCTCGTGTGGTGATCTTGCCCATCTCTCCTAGGCCCTCTTCCCGACCTTGCGCCTCACGACCTCGCCCTGGTAGCGAATGCCCGTGCCCTTGTAGGGCTCCGGCGGACGCACCCGGCGGATCTCCGAGGCGATCTGGCCGACCTGCTGCTTGTCGATGCCCGACACCACGATCTCCGTGGCCTCGGGAACCTCGAACGTGATGCCCTCCGGCGGCTCGAACGTGACCGGGTGCGAGAAGCCCACCGCCAGCTCGAGGTTCTTGCCCTTGAGCGCGGCACGGTAACCGACGCCCACCAGCTCGAGCTTGCGCTCGAAGCCGGTGGTGACGCCCGTGACCATGTTGGCCACGAGCGTGCGCGAGAGACCATGCAGGGCGCGGTGCGGCCCGCGGTCGGTCGGACGGGTGACCACGAGGGTGCCGTCCTCCTGCGCCACGCGGATGGGCTCCACCACCACGTGCTGGAGCTCGCCCTTGGGACCCTTGACCGAGACCTTCTGGCCCGAGATGTCCACGGTGACCCCGTCGGGGACCGGAATGGGTGCGCGTCCGATTCTGCTCACGGTCGCTCCTCCCCTACCAAACCGTGCACAGGACCTCGCCGCCGACTCCGCGGCGACGGGCGTCGTGGCCCGTGAGGAGACCCTGGGAGGTCGAGATGATG